>JBIIRU010000150.1:0-6417 GCA_044341355.1 Cyanobium sp.
CGGCCCCCGGACTCCCCGACCGGCGGCCGGATACCGGTCGGCCCGGGCGGTGGCCTGCACGGCGCCGCCTCATCGAATCCCGCGGCCGCCACCGGCGGGTTGGAACGGAGATCCGCTTCTGACCGGCTTGTTATTCGGTTTGCGTTGCCCAGGAAAGCTGATATAAACCCGCTGGCCCTCCTTGATGCCGCTCTTCACATCTGTTTGGGATCCCACCGTGGCCCCCACCCGCACTGGCTGGAAGCGGGGTTTGCCGCCGGCCTGGTGCAGCAGCACACCCGTACCGCCCTCCTGGCTGACGATCGCCGAGGTGGGCACCAGCAGGGCGTTGTCATGGCGTCCCACCAAAAAGTTGGCGGTGAAATTCATGCCGGACATCAGCTTCGGGTCGCCTTCTTTGGGCAGACTCAACCGCACCTGGAAGCTGGTGACGTTCTGCACCACCACCGATTCCGGGGCGATCAGCCGCACCCTTGCCGGCACCGGACGCCGCGGGTAGGCATCCACCAGCAGTTCCACCGCCTGGCCGGCATTGATGCTGCCGATGTCCACTTCCGACACATTGGCCAGGCCTTCAAGGTTTCCTGCCAGCGCCACGATCGAGCTGGAGGTGGCCGAGCTGGTGGCGCTGGCGGAGGTGGTCGGCGTCACGAAGGCCCCCACATCGGCGAATTTCTGGGTGATGACCCCGGCGAACGGCGCCCGGATCAAGGTGTCCTCAATCAGGCTATTGATGGTCTGCAGGCTGCCCTTCGCCTTGAGCACCTGGGCGCGGGCCAGGGCGATGTCCTCCTTGCGAAAACCGGCCTGCAGCAGCTCCAGCTGGGACTGGGTTGCCTGGACTTTTTCCTGGGCAGCCCGGTACTGGGCGGCGCTGGCATCGAAGGCCACCCGCCCCACGGCCCCGGCTTCATACAGCTTTTGATTGCTGGTGTAAGCCGAGCGGATGGCCACCAGTTGGGCTCGGGCGTCGTTGGCCCCATTGCGGGCCTGGGCGATTTCTTCGGGGCGGTTGCCGGCCACCAGCTTGCTGAGGTTGGCCTCGGCGGCGGCCAGATCGCCCATGGCGCTCGTACGCTGGCCCTGCAGATTGCTGGCATCCATCTGGGCCAGCAACTGGCCCGCCGCCACCCGATCCCCCTGCTCCACCAGCAGCTGCTGAATCCGCCCCGGTTGCTTGGGGCTGATGTTCACCGGCGCCACTGGCCTGATGACGCCGGTGGCGCTCACCTTGACCGTGATATCCTGGCGCACAACCGCCGCGGTTTCCCGCTCCACGGCCTGCTGGCGCTTTTGGCCCCCGTTGCGTTGCCATTGCCAGGCCCCGAATGCAGCGAGGCCCGCCAGCAGCGCCAAAGCGAGCACCAATGCGGGGGCCAGCTTGACTTTGGGGGCGTTCTGGGCGGGTGCTGCCACGAGGACGCTGCGGAGGCCGAAGTGCCGGAATCAAACTTTAGGTGCCCGGACGGCAAGCATGGTCGGCGCGGCGGTAGGCGATGGCATCAGCTCCGTCGCGATGGACCAGAAACCACTCCTGGAGGCCTTGCAACCACTCCAGCTGAGGGGTGGGATCGGGGCGGCTGCTGTCTTTGCAAGGTGCGGCCTGGCAGGCGGCGGTGCGGGCGAGACGATGGCTGGCTCGGTGGCCACTGTTGAGGCAGCCCCACTGGGCCAGCCAGCGTTCTTCCAGGTGAAGGTGCAGGCCTAGGGCCCTTCGCAGCCGGCGGCAATTGAGCTCCCATGAGGGGGTAACTGCGGCGTTGGCCAGGGGGCCCAGGGCACGGGCCTCGGCTATCAAGGTGTTGAGCATTACCTCAAGGCGACCGTGCTGGCGCTCCAGCAGTTGCTGCTGGCTGGGCCAGTCCCTGGGCCAGTGCCGAGATGGCGGAGCGCTGGCTTGGGCGCTCGCTGCGAGGCTCGTCGGCTTCGAGCCAGAGCGGCTCAGGGTGGTGGTGCCCATGGCAGGGGTACTCACATGCAATTGCATAATGACTTCTGCGTAACGGCATTTGCATAACGTTAACATGATACCAGGTCAAAAGAGGATGCGATATATGCGTTGCCGTGGCAGCGGCCTGTCTCGCTGCCTTGATGTTGCGCTAACCTCTGTCTAAAATCCTTCCCATAGACTTGCCGATGGATGTCCTGGCCGAATACTTCAAGGTGTTCTCCGAGCCCAACCGCTTGGCCGTGCTCGACGCCCTGCGCGATGGTCCCCTCAACGTCACCGCTGTCGTCGAGCACACCGGACTCAGCCAGGCCCTGGTCTCCAAGCACCTCAAGCTGCTGACGATCGCCGGGGTGGTGCAGCGCCGTCCGCAGGGCTCCCTGGTCTTTTATGAAGTCAGTGATCGGGCCGTGTTTCGCTTGATCACCCAGGCCGAAAAGCTGCTGTTGGCCACCCGCCGCCAGCAGCTTGATGCCCTGGCCGCCAGCCTCTGATCGCCGCTGACCACAGCGCCCCCAAGACCCTGGCAGAACTGCGGGCCGCCCTGGCGGCGGGCCAGCGGCGCTTCACCGCCTTGCCCCTGGCGGATTTGATCTGACGCGACATCGGTGACCTCGATTTTACCGATTGCGATCTTTCCGGCTGCGACCTGCGGGGCGCCTGCTTTCAGGAGGCCCGTCTGGGCCATGCCCGCCTGCGGCAGGGGCGGGCCGACGGGACCCGTTTTCAGCAGGCTCTGCTCTGGGGCGCCGATCTATCCGGCCTGCGGGCAGCACTCTCCTATTGGCACGAGTCGGATCTCTCCAGCGCGCGGTTGCAAGGGGCCGATTTCAGTGGCGCCTTTTTGCACCGCGCCTGCTTGAGGGGGGTGCTGGCCGCCGATAGCTGCTGGCGCCAAGCCCGGCTGGTGGAGGCGGATTTTCGCTCCGGTCTGGATCAGCTCACCGACTTGGGGCGGGCCGACCTGCGCGAGGCCGACCTGAGCTTTGCCCTGCTCAATGGCGCCAACCTGCGCGGTGCCGACCTGCGCGGCAGTTGTCTCTATGGCGCCAATCTCAGCCAGGCGGACCTGCGCCAGGCCCATTTGGAGGGTTGCGACCTGCGGGATACGCGCTTGGCCGGGGCGCAATTGGACCAGGTTGCTTGAGGCTGGCACCCATCAAGCAGGCACCAATCAGGCTGGACCCCTGCAGGCTGGGCTGAAATCCAATCACCTTCGGCACGAGAAGGCCCTGACGATCGATGGGGCCTGCGTTTGGCATGACTGCGGGGGAGAGGCAAGGGTCTCAGTTTCCCCTTGGGGCCCAATACGGTGAAGGCCTTGCTTTTGGCCCCACTCAAGCCCCGTGAACCCCTCCGTTGCGATCGCCCCTCTCCCAGCTCGCTCCGGCCCCTGGACCGCTGCGGCGATTCCTGACCAGGGCGGTCGCCTGGCCTTGGTGACCGGGGCCAACAGTGGGCTGGGTCTGGAAACAGCTCGCGCCCTGGCGGCCCACGGGGCGACTGTGGTGTTGGCCTGCCGCTCGCCCCAGAAGGCGGCGGCGGCCCGGGCCCAACTCCTGACCGACCTGGCCCACCAGAGCGCCGCCAGTCCTCACGGCGCCCTCGATTGTCTCAGCTTGGATCTGGCCGATCTGGCAAGTGTCGCCGCCGCCGCCGACACCCTGGCCCAGCGCTACGGCCGCCTTGATCTGCTGATCAACAACGCCGGGGTCATGGCTCCTCCCCGCACCCTGACCCGGGACGGCTTCGAGCTCCAGTTCGGCACCAACCACCTGGGCCACTTCGCCCTCACCCAGGCCCTGCTACCCCTGCTCAAGGGTCAAAGTGACGCCCGGGTCGTCAGTGTCACCTCCGGAGCCCAATACTTCGGTCGCATCGATTTCGACGATCTCCAGGGCGAGCGCCGTTATGACCGCTGGAAGGCCTACAGCCAGAGCAAGCTGGCCAATGTGATGTTCACCCGCGAGCTGCAGCGCCGGCTGGATGCCGCCAATGCCGGCATCAATGCCCTGGCGGCCCATCCCGGCTTGGCCCGCACCTCCCTGCAGCCCTCCTCGGTGGCCGCCAGTGGTTCTTGGTTTGAACCCATCGCCTATCGACTCATGGACCCCCTGTTTCAAAGCGCCGCCATGGGGGCCCTGCCCCAGCTTTATGCAGCCACGGCCCCAGAAGCTTCGCCGGCTGGTCATTACGGCCCCGATGGTTTCGGGGGGATGGGGGGCTGGCCCAAGCCGGTGCCCGTCGCGGCCGCGGCCCTCGATACCAACAATTGCCAGCGCCTCTGGCAGGTCAGCCAGGAGCTGTTGGCCGGCTGTTCGGCTTGGCCCCAGGTGGATTCCCTCTAAGGGCAGATCCAACTCAATCAAAATCCAAGGCCCAGGCTGGGGATGGCCCCCTCAGCCTGTGTGGCGGCCCGATGCCATGGCGAGCATGTCAGACATCCGGTTGACGGGACTGCTGGATTTGCAAAGGATTTGCTCGCCCCGCTGCCAGGCGCAGGTGCGCGAGAGCAGCTCCAAATCATCAAACCAGGCTGATTTCGTCATTTGGTTGGCATGCATTCGATAGTGATAAACACAAGAATCAATCAAAATACCCGGCGCCGTACAGGTCACTGCCATCATCATGCCGAGGTCTTCCCCTTGGGACAGGCCCATCCAGCCGCCGACCCGCTTAAGTAGATTGGTTTCTACCAACAGGCTGGTAGGGCCCAGGGGAATGTTGTGTTTGGGCGATGGCCAGGCACGCCATACATCACCCGGTGCGCAGGGGCCCGCAGGCATGATCTGCTGTTGTTCGCTGGAATTTTCACTTAAATATCCGGCTGCCCAAAGTGCGTTGGGTTGATCCGTAATGGCTTGCAGGCGTTGGTCAATCGAATGAGGAGGCAGTAAATCGTCATCGTCGGCACTGGTCACCCAGGCGCCGCGGGCGACGACCAGGCCAAGATTGCGGCAGGCGGCTTGGCCGATGGATCGGGGGGAGCCAATGATGGTGGCTTGCTCGCGGATCTGGTGGGGAATTGCGTCCTGGTTGCTGCCATCGACGACGATGACGTGTTCAACGTCGCAATGATTAAGCCGCAGGCTTTGATTAAGTTCCACCAGCATGTCCAGCCGATCTGGGGACAGCCTGGTGGGAGTGATCACGCTGACCAGCATTTAAATCCTTCGATCTTTTATGGTTGCCATCTTGGAATCCATTGGATTTCTTAATTGATTATTAATTGCATGTTCATCCTAGTCGATTTGGCAGGGGCTGGATCAGGTTTGCAAACCTTCGCGGTTTTGTGATTTCCCTTCGGCCCGCCGCTCGATGGGATCTGGAGCCTGGCTCCGCAACGTGTCACACCCTCCCTCCCTAGAATCTGCGGCTGCCGAAGGCTCTTCATGCCCCGCGCCACCACTGCTGCCGGCAAGGGCCAGCCTCTGCGATCCCATCAGGCCACCGTCGTCGAGAAGGCCGCTCTCCAAACCCTCAATGGCGGCAGCCTGGACAACGTGATCCGGGTGCGGGGTGCCCGTCAGCACAACCTGCGCAACATCGATCTGACGATTCCGCGCAACAAATTGGTCGTGTTCACCGGCGTTAGCGGCAGCGGCAAGAGCTCCTTGGCCTTCGACACGATCTTTGCCGAGGGCCAACGGCGCTACGTGGAGAGTTTGTCCGCCTATGCCCGCCAGTTTCTGGGCCAGGTGGACAAACCCGATGTTGATGCCATTGAGGGCCTGTCGCCGGCCATCTCCATCGACCAAAAATCCACCAGCCACAACCCCCGGTCCACCGTCGGCACCGTCACCGAAATTCAAGACTATCTGCGGCTGTTGTTTGGCCGCGCCGGCGAACCCCACTGCCCCCAGTGCGAGCGTCCGATTCGGCCCGAGACCATCGACCAGATGGTGGACCAGATCATCACCCTGCCCGAGGGCACCCGCTTCCAGCTGCTGGCCCCGGTGGTGCGCGGCAAAAAGGGCACCCACGTCAAGCTGTTGTCGGGGCTGGTGGCGGAGGGATTCGCCCGGGTGCGCATCAACGGGGAGGTGCGGGAGCTGGCCGACAACATTGAGCTAGATAAAAATCACGCCCACAACATCGAGGTGGTTGTTGACCGCCTGGTGGCGCGCGAGGGCATCACCGAGCGGCTCACCGATTCCCTGCGGACCGCCCTCAAGCGCGGTGAGGGACTGGCCCTGGTGGAAGTGGTGCCCCGGGAGGGGGAATCTTTGCCGGAGGGCCAGGAGCGGGAACGCCTCTATTCCGAAAATTTTGCCTGCCCTGTCCACGGCGCCGTGATTGAGGAACTGTCGCCGCGGCTGTTTTCGTTTAACAGTCCCTACGGCGCCTGTCCCGATTGCCATGGCATCGGCCACCTGCGTCGCTTCACCGTGGAAAGGGTGGTGCCCGACCCCTCCCTGCCCGTCTATGCGGCCGTAGCCCCCTGGAGCGATAAGGAGAACAGCTATTAC
>JBIIRU010000151.1:0-6380 GCA_044341355.1 Cyanobium sp.
TCAAAAAGCGCTACTCCACCCCCCGCCGCACCCGCCTGGTGGAAGGGGGAGACGAACTGGTCGCCCTGCGGGCCGCAGCGGTGCGGCCCAACACCGAACTGCAGCGGCAACAGGCCTTCGAGGGCCTTGCCAACGACAGCCAACTGCTGATCCAAGCCGATGGACTGGTGCGCATCGTCTCCGCCCAGATCCTGGGCAAACTGCACCTGCAGGAAGCCGCTGAGCTGGGAGAGCATCCCGCCCCGGCCCGCCTGCTGCTGCCCGTGCAGGCTCAACCGGCCTTACTGGCCTTCACCGCCGCCGGCAGGGTGGCGCTGCTGCGTTGGGAATTCGCCGGGCAGCAAAGCGGCGGGTTGGAGAAGTTCCTGCCCGACAGCCTCGAAGGCGAACGGGTGATCCAGGTGTTGCCGCTGCCCAAGCAACCCGGCTGCACTCTGGGTCTACTGAGTACCGATGGCCGTTTCAAGCGCTTGCCCCTCGAAGAATTCCTGGAACTCTCCGGTCGGGCCGCCACCATCCTCAAACTCAAGGAAGGGGTGGAGCTGCAACGGGTGGTGGCCTGCCGCGAAGACGAGGAGCTGGTAGTGGCCAGCAGCACGGGCCGGATGTTGCGACTGGCGATCAACGAAGCCAATCTGCCGGTGATGGGGCGCATGGCCCAGGGGCCCACACTGATGCGACTGTTGCCCGGCGAACGGGTCGTGGGAGCCGCCAGTAGCCCAGCCAGCGACAACGTGTTGCTGGCCAGCCGCCTGGGCCAACTGAAACGGCTGGCATTAGACAGTCTGCGGCTGTGCCAAAGGGGCGATCTAGGCCAGATCGGCCTGCGGTTCCTCAATCGCTCCGACGAGCTGGTGGACCTGCAAGGCCCGGGACCCAGCGTGATGGGGGTGATGCTGGCCGGTGGCAATGGCCTCAGCTTGCGCTTGAAGTTGGCGGCGGTGCCTTTGCAAGACACCAGCGGTTCGGGCCTCAGCCTCGGCCTGGCCACCGGGCAGCAGGTGCAAGAGCTGGTGCCCCTGCTGATGGACGAAGCTTGAATCAGCCAAACTCGCCCTGCTTCCCTTGGAGGAAAGCCTGGGGGCTGCTAGTAGGAGCCAGCCTGCAGGTCGTCGTCGTTTTCCCCGGGCTGCCCGGCTTCAGCCAGGCGCAAATCCCAACCCCCCAAGAACTGGCGACAGCAATTCCCCTGCGGGAACCCGCCGGCCAGGAGTTGCTTCGCAGCAGTGATGCACAAGCAGACTACGGCCCCCTATCCCAGGATTTTGAAACCCAGGCCAACCTCTCCTATTGCGGCGTGGCCAGCTTGGTGGTGGTGCTGAACAGCTTGGCAGTGCCAGCCCCTGCTGTACCGGCGTACCCCGGCTACCACTTCTGGACCCAGGAAAATGTCTTTGGCGGGCCTGCTGGCGACCGCTTCGTGCTGGCCGAGCGGGTGCGACGCGAAGGCATGACCCTGGCCCAACTGCATGGCTGGTCCAGCGACCACGGTCTGGTGGTGCGGCGCTTCCACGGTGATCAGCTGAGCCTGGAGCAATTCCGCCAACTGTTGCGAGAGGGTCTCCGTGATCGCCGCGATCGTCTGGTGGTGAATTATCAACGCAGTGGCATAGCCCAGAAAGGAAGCGGTCACATTTCGCCGATCGCTGCCTACGACAGCCGTAGCGATCGCGTTCTGATTTTAGATGTGGCCCGCTATCGCTATCCTGCGGTGTGGGTTAAAGCCGAAGCGCTGTGGCGAGCCATGGGCGAAGTTGATAAGGATTCTGGACAGAGCCGGGGGCTATTGAGTCTGAGCTGGAATCAAACAAACTAATTTCCTATTCCTGCCCAAAAGCCAAAGCTTCATTCTCTCACTAAGACTTAAACCTATAAAATTTAAACCTAGGCGACCGGCACCGGCGCAGCTGCCAGGCCGGCAGGCTCCAACATCAATTTACTGCCACGCACTTTCTCATCCATTTCAATGGGATATTGGCCATCAAAACAGGCTGTGCAGAACTGACTGGAGGGGGCATGGGCGGACTCCAACATGCCATCCTTGCTGAGATAGGCGAGTGAATCAACGCCAAGATGGGCCTCGATTTCGGCCAGGTTGAGGCGGGCCGCAATCAAATGATCTTGGGTGTCGGTGTCGATGCCATAAAAGCAGGGATGGGTTACCGGCGGTGAACTGATGCGCATGTGCACCTCGGTGGCCCCGGCATCGCGCAGAGCCTGAACCAACTTGCGGCTGGTGGTGCCCCGCACGATCGAATCATCAATCACCACGACCCGTTTACCAGCCAGCACATCGGGCAGGGGATTGAGCTTGACGCGAATACCAACTTCCCGCATCGCCTGGGTTGGCTGAATGAAAGTACGACCGACATAACGGTTCTTGATCAGACCATCGGCAAAGGGAATACCGCTGAATTGGGAATAACCAATGGCCGCAGGGATACCAGAATCAGGAACACCAATAACAAGATCGGCCAGCACAGGTTTCTGACGCGCCAGGGCCTCTCCGATACGCACGCGATAGCTGTAGAGTGACTCACCAAAGAATCGGCTATCAGGACGGGCAAAATATATCATCTCAAAGACGCATAATTTGGCTGGTTCTTCACACCAAATCTGCCGCTTTGGCTCTAAATCACCGCTACGAAAATATACTAACTCACCAGGATTAACATCATCGACATACTTGGCACCAATAATGTCGAGACCACAAGATTCACTACTGGCCACCCACTGCCCCTCCTCTTCTTCCCCCAAACGACCAAACACGAGCGGCCTGATGCCATGGCCATCCCGCACCGCAAACAACCCCTCGGGGGTGCCGATCAGCAAGCTGAAGGCGCCGCGGCAACGGCCCACCGCCTGACGGATGGCCGCGGCCCAGTCCAAGCCGCCATCCACCGCCTGTTGCAAAGCAAAGGCGATCAGCTCGGAATCGGTGGTGGAAGTGAATTCAGAAGAGAGGTGATCGAGGGCCAAGCGCAGCTCGGCCGCATTCACCAAGTTGCCGTTGTGAGCCAGGGCCAAGGGCCCGAGGCGGGTCATGATCACCACCGGTTGGGCGTTGCAAACCTTGCTGCTACCAGTTGTGGAATAGCGGTTATGGCCGATCGCCAGCTCGCCGCTCATGCGCTCCAGGACGTCCTGATCGAACACCTGGCTGACCAAACCCATGTCCTTGTGCAGCCGCACTTGGGGGCCATCGAAGACCGCCATGCCCGCCGATTCTTGGCCGCGGTGCTGGAGAGCGTAAAGACCGAAATAAGCGAGGTTGGCGACCGGTTGCCCAGGAGCCAGTACGGCGAACACACCGCAAGCTTCTTCTTGCTTGTCGGCCCGATCAGCTGGGATCTCAACCAGTAGGGACTCAACCATGGGAAAAGCCATGGGGAGGACGGGTTGGCACGGGACAGACCACCTCCTGACTACGTGCATCCTGACGCATCGACGCAGAGGCAGGTGGGGCGAAAGCCGCCGGACTCAAACCGTGGGCGGCAAATCGCCAAGGGGATTCGCCCCGAGGCGACGGGGAATACCCCCCTCAAAACTGTCCCGCAGGGAGTCCAGGGACAGCCGTAGCAAGGTTTCAGCCCCAATGCTCAGCTTCAGCTCGGCCTGGGCCACCACCTCCCCTAACAAAGTGGTGGGAACACCTACGGCAGCCGCCTCGCTCAGCAACTGGCGCCAACCGGCAGCCGCCCCAACCGGCACGCTCACCAACACGCGCCCGGCGGACTCCGCAAACAAAAGTCGGTCGCGGCGCACCCCACTGGCAGGCAGCTCCAGGAAGCACCCCAGGCCGCCCGCCAGGCAGGCTTCAGCGGCGGCCACCGCCAAACCACCATCACTTAGGTCGTGGGCACTGGCCACCAGATCGGCGGCGATGGCACGCCGCAACAGCTCCTGGAGCCGAGCCTCCAGCTCCAGATCAATGCGGGGGGGGCGACCGGTGCAGAGGCCATGGATAACCGTCTGATAGCTGCTGCCCGCCAAGTTGATCCTGTCATCGGAACCATCTTCACCGCTCTCAGGAGCCAGGCCCAACAGCCAGATGGCATCGCCCGGATGACGCCAACCCATCCCCCGCACCCGGTTGAGATCGCTGACCAAGCCCACCATGCCCACCACCGGTGTGGGCTGGATCGGTTGGATGCGGCCATCGGGCAGGCGGGTTTCGTTATATAAAGAAACATTGCCCCCCGTGACGGGGGTGCCGAGGGCCAGACAAGCCTGGGACAGGCCGCGACAGGCCTGGGCCAGCTGCCAATAGCCGGTGTCTGTGTCTGGGGAAGGAAAGTTGAGGTTGTCGGTGACAGCCAAGGGTTCGGCGCCGACACAGCTGAGGTTGCGGGCGGCCTCAGCCACGGCCGCCATGCCGCCCCGCTCCGGATCCAGGGCCACCCAGCGATTGGGGCAATCCACCACCGCCGCCACCCCCCGGTGGCCAGCAGCCATCGCCCCCTCTCCCTGCTGGGGTCGCAGACGCACAACGGCGGCATCGGCACCCCCCGAGGGCACCACGGTGTTGGCCTGCACCTGGTGGTCGTACTGGCGCCAAATCCAGCGCTTGCTGGCGATGGTGGGGTCATCGAGCAGGCGCAGCAGCACCTCCCCCCAGGACAACTGGCCCGCAGGCAGAACCACGCCTCCACTGGATGGCACAGGCAGGGATGATTCCTGCCAGCTCCAGTGCTCCTGAATCTCGGCAGGGGGGGACTCCAGGAGCGCGTGGTGGTTAATGGGCGTGTCGTCAGCCAGGGCACTGGCAGGGACCTCAGCGGCCACCTGCCCCCCCTGCAGGACCCGCACGACGTTTTCGGCTAATACCCTCCCCACCACAGCCGCTTGAAGGCCCCAGCGGCGAAAGCGTTCCATCAAGACCTCCTCGCGGCCCGGTTTGACCACGAACAACATGCGTTCCTGGGATTCCGAGAGCAGAAACTCGTAAGCCGTCATGCCTTGCTCGCGGGCCGGCACCCGATCGAGATCCAGCTCGATGCCGACACCCCCCTTGGCGGCCATCTCCGCACAACTGCAGGTGAGGCCAGCTGCGCCCATGTCCTGGGCGGCGACGACATCGCCACTTTGGAAGGCCTCCAAACAAGCCTCGATCAAGCCCTTCTCCAAAAAAGGGTCCCCCACCTGCACGGCTGGGCGATCGTCGAGGGAAGCCGCACTGAGTTCGGCACTGGCAAAGCTGGCGCCCCCCATGCCATCACGGCCGGTGGTACTGCCCACATACACCACCGGATAGCCAATGCCGGCGGCACCAGAACGCACGATGCCCTCGGTTTCCATCAGGCCCAGGGCCATGGCGTTGACGAGGGGATTGCCGGAATAACTGGGGTCGAAACCAACCTCGCCGCCGACGGTGGGCACGCCAACGCAATTGCCGTAGTGGGCAATGCCCGCCACCACCCCCTCCAACAGGCCGCCATTGCGGGGATCTTCGAGGGGCCCAAAGCGCAGGGCATTGAGCAGGGCGATCGGTCGGGCGCCCATGGTGAAGATGTCGCGCAGGATGCCGCCGACTCCGGTGGCAGCTCCCTGGAAGGGCTCGACGGCCGAGGGATGGTTATGACTCTCAATCTTGAAAGCCAGGCGCTGACCTTCGCCAAGATCCACCACGCCAGCGTTCTCACCGGGCCCCACCAGGATGCGGGGACCGCTGGTGGGGAACTGGGCCAGCAGGGGTTTGGAGTTGCGATAACAGCAATGCTCCGACCACATGACGCCGAACATGCCCAACTCGGCCCGGTTGGGGGCACGGCCCAGGCGCCGCACGATTTCGTCGTAATCGGCTTGGCTCAGGCCCTCCTTGCGCAGGGCATCGGGCACCGAAAAGGTCAGGGTGGGGTCCACCAAAGCGGCGCCAACAACGACTGCACCTGAGTCTCCAACAGCGCGTCACCCGAAGCGTCCAAGGGCATTACACCCAGGGGTCCCCCTCTTCCTCCGGCTCTGCCGATGCCCCGGGTCGGGGGGAACGGCGGGAGCGAGGAATGGCACTCTCAACTGGGCGGCTGCGGCGACGGGGACCACTGGACTCGACGGGGGCGTCGGCCGGTGCCGTTTGCCATGGCGCCCCAGCGTCGTCGTCCCAATCCTCCAGCGGGTCGGAGCGAGTGGCGCGACCACGGGCATCGGCAGGTTCATCGGGATGTTGGTCATCGCTTGGATCCCAACGACCGCCGGGGCCATAGGAGAAGGGACCTTGCGGTTCTCCCCGACCCCGTTCGCCCTCCTGCCAGGGGGGTTCCTCAAGCCAACCCTCCAATTTATCCTCAACCCGATCGCCAACCTGCTGAAACTGATCCCGCAGCCGGGAGGTCTCCTGGCCCACCTGATCGCGAAGGCGCCGGGATCGGCGCAGGAATTCC
>JBIIRU010000008.1:0-21998 GCA_044341355.1 Cyanobium sp.
AAGACCCGCACCCGCCCCAGCTGAATCAGGGAGACCAGGTCATTTTGAAAGACATCGGCCGGCATCGGCTTGTAATTGGACAGATGGACCGGCAGGGAATTCTTGCGGGAGAATCTCCGCCGCCAGATTTCAGGAAACACCGGCAGGTAGCCGGTTACATCTCCCCCCGACAGGCTGATGAGCTTCAGGCGACTGGCATTGGGAAAGCGATCGCTCCAGTCGATATCCAGCTCCTTGACATAATCATAAATATGCACCGTACCGCCGTAGTCGACCCAGGCCGAGCCTGGATCGCCCCTCAACATCACAATTAGATCGGGAGAGCGGGAGGCGGAAGCCGAAGCAGGTGTCCAGACAAAAACTCGATAACCAGCAAGAGTATAGAAAAGCTCGATATTTAGATAGACATCTTTATCAAGATAATCCGTCGAGACAACGGCACAAGATCGATTCTTCATCACCGATAAAGCATCATTTCATTTAAACATCGAAGGGGGTGGTGTAGTGAGAGAGCCTAAAGATGAATCAAACCACCACCCAGCAGTTTTTCCTGCTCGTAAAAAACAGCCGCCTGACCAGGGGTGATCGAAAACTGATCCGCATCGAAATCAAGTCGGCAACGGTAGGGACGTCCCGCCTGACGATCGGACTCTTGGCAGGCCACCGGCGTGAGCAGGGCAGCCACGGGCTCACTGCGGTACCGCAACTGAACCTGGACGGACACGGGCGATTGCGGGGGGTCGATGGACACCCAGTTCACGGCCCCGACCCCACAATCCTGACGCGAAGCCTGGGCCCGGGGAGCCACCACCACCCGATTGGTGGAGGGCTCCAGGCCAATGACATGCAGGGGTTCGCTCCAGGCGATCCCCAGACCGCGACGCTGCCCCATGGTGAAGTGCTCAATCCCATCATGCTCGCCAATCACCGTGCCATCAGCCAAGACGATCTGACCTTGCCGGGGCGGCAAGTAGGCATCCAGAAAAGCCCGCATCGAACCATGGTGGTCGGCCAGACAGAGGTCCATGCTTTCAGGTTTCTGGGCGGTACGCAAACCAAGGGCTGCCGCTTCGGCACGGGTTTCGGGCTTACCCATCTCCCCGAGCGGAAAAACTAAGTGGGCCAGAACCTCTTGGGGCAAGTCGTAAAGGAAATAACTCTGGTCCTTATGACGGTCCAGACCCCGCCAGAGCTGATGACGTTCGCCGCTCTGCTGAGCATGGCGCAGGCGGGCGTAATGACCCGTGGCCAGTCGTGGCAGGCCCCGTTCACGCTGGGCCCATTCCAGCATCGGGCCGAACTTCACATGCCGATTGCAGCGCGAGCAGGGCAGGGGCGTCACACCAGCCTGATAGCCCTCCACCAAGAATTCGACAATCTCAGTTCTGAAGGTGTCGCGGGCATCCACCACATGATGGACAATGCCTAATTGATCACAGATGCCCGTTGCATCTACCAGACCCTCGGCGCAGCAGGCTCCCTTGCCACTCATCAACCAGAGGGTGAGCCCCTCGACCTGCCAACCGGCCGCCACCAGCAGGGCCGCCGCCAAAGAACTGTCCACCCCGCCAGAAAGGCCAACGGCCACTTGATGGTCGCCCGGCCAGGTGCGCAGCAGGCTCAGCACGGTCCCTCCCGCCTCAGTGACGGGGGTAAGAGCAAGGGGCGACACGAAGACAAACAAAAGTTAGAGGTCCATCATGGGCGCAAGCCCCTGGTTGTTGTAGGGATGGTCTCTGCCCCATGGCCTGAACGGGACGCCAACCACTTGCTGGTGACTGGCGCCCAGCTGGAGGACCTGGAAAAGGCGCTCTTCGCCAGTGGGCTCCCCGTCGAAGCCCTGATGGAAAAAGCCGGGCTTGCCATCAGCAGGCGTCTATTGAAAGCATTGAACCAACCGGCCTGGCAGCGGCTGACCGCTGGCGGGATAGTGGTCTTGGTCGGCCCGGGCCACAACGGCGGCGATGGTCTTGTGGTGGCCCGCGAACTGCACCTGGCGGGGCTAGCGGTGCGGCTCTGGCGGCCGTACCAGACCCAGCGGCCTTTAACTGAAGCCCACTGGCGCCATGCGCTCTGGCTGGGTCTGCAGGAACTGCCGGACCCTCCCGATCCCTGCCAACCCCATCTCTGGGTGGATGCCATCTTCGGCATCGGCCAACGCCGCCCCCCAGGGGAGCAGGTCGAGCAACTGCTGATCGAACGGCAGCGACTGCGCCCCGGTGCCCTTGTCGCCATCGACTGCCCAACCGGCCTGTGCGCGGATACGGGGAGGCGTCTCGGCAAGGGGGCCGCTACGGCCGCCATCACCTTCTGCGTTGGCTTGCTCAAACAGGGACTGATCCAGGATCTGGCCCTAGCCCATGTCGGTCGCCTGGAAAGGATCGATCTGGGCCTGCCCACCCAACGGCTCACCGGCCTGGCGGACTGCGCCCTCGGTCTTGGGGACCGAGATGTCCAATCCTTTGCAACTTCGATTGGAACCTCGGGGTACGACTGGCAGGGGCCACCCGATCCGGCCGTCTCCAAATACGAACGGGGGCGATTGCTAGTAGTGGCCGGTAGCGATCGCTATCGCGGCGCGGCCCACCTTGCCCTCGCCGGGGCCTCCGCCTCCGGTTGCGGCAGCCTGCAGGCGTCGATCCCGGCAGAAGTGGCCGGTGACCTTTGGTCCGTTCTGCCCCATGTGGTGATTCGCCAAGGCCTGGGGTCCACAAAAATGCAGGGCCTGGACTTGGCGGCGCTGGAATTTGACGGGGTGGAGCGCCTGGATGCCATCCTTCTAGGCCCAGGGATTGGCTGCCCAAATCCCAACAGCCGTTTAAGCCCCCCCAGCGACACCAGCGCCTGGGACCAGCTGGGCGCCTTTGCGGGGCTGCTGGTTTTGGATGCCGATGGCCTCAATCGCCTGGCCGGCCAAGACAACCAACAACCCGACGGCGCCCTTGGGTGGCTCCGCCGCAGGAGTGGCCCCACCTGGCTGACCCCCCATCGGGGCGAATTCGCCCGGTTGTTTCCCGATCTGGCCGAGCTTCCGGCCCTGGAAGCCAGCCTCGCCGCCGCCCAGACCTGCGGGGCCACCGTTCTGTTGAAAGGGGCGCGCAGCGTCATTGCCGCCCCTGACGGGAGGCGCTGGCAACTCCTGGAGGCCTACCCTGCCGTGGCCCGGGCTGGATTGGGGGATGTGCTTGCCGGCTATGCCGCAGGTGTAGGGGCCCGGGCCCTGTCCCATGGCGGCCTGGACAGCCAGCTGCTGTCGGCTGCGGCCCTATTTCACGCCCTGGCTGGATGCCGGGTAGGCCATCTCCCTGGACCTGCAGGCACTGAGCCCCTGGCCGTGGCCCAGAATTTGGCCCGCTGGCCAGCCATGCCATCGCCAACGTACCGGCCACACCGATCGAAATAAAGCGAAGCGAACCACAAGGAAACCCTACATATTTCCTTTAGGAGAATTAACTGAAACTGAAAGGTGCGGGAATCGGCATTCATTCTTGATGAAACCTAAAAAATTTCTGAAAAAGTGGATCGCTTGCTTACTTGACGCCGATAGTTGCCACCCAATCAGCTTTCGCCATGACCGTCTCGCCATCCGCCCCCCCCTCCAAAAGACGCGAAGCATCAGGCCTGAGAAGCAGTGATTCGATGACTTGGTACCTGGCCACCATCGGTAGAGAGCCCTTGCTCACACCTAGCGAGGAAATTGAACTGGGTAACCAGGTTCAGAAGATGATGGGACTGACAGAAACAAAACTCAATGAATTTTCGCCTCAAGAGTTAAAAGTGATTCGTGTTGGCCGCCGCGCTAAAGATCGCATGATCAAGGCCAATCTACGGCTTGTCGTTAGTGTCGCCAAAAAATATCAAGGCAAAGGCCTTGAACTCCTGGACCTAATTCAAGAAGGTTCCCTGGGGCTTGAGCGTGCGGTAGAAAAATTTGATCCAAGCCGCGGATATAAGTTTTCCACCTATGCCTTCTGGTGGATCCGCCAGAGCATGACCCGTGCCATTGCCTGTCAATCCCGCACCATTCGTTTGCCTGTTCACCTAAGTGAACGGTTGACCACGATCCGCAAGGTCAGCCTGGATCTTGCCCACAAACTCGGTGCCATGCCCAGTCGCCAAGAAATCGCCGCTGCGATCGAGATGCCCATTGAGGAGCTTGATTCTGTGCTGAGACAGTCCTTGACCACATCAAGCCTGGATGCCCCGATCAAGGCCGACGAAGGCAATAATTGCTTGGTCGATCTTATTGCCGATTCCTATACGGAAAGTCCGCTCGAACTGGTGCAAAGGAGCATTGACCAAGAACAACTCGCTCTCTGGATCAGCCACCTCAATCAACAGGAACGGGAAGTTCTCTCCCTGCGCTTCGGACTGGATGGTCATAATCGCCATAGCCTTGCAGAGATCGGCCGCAACCTCGATGTTTCACGGGAGAGAGTTCGCCAAGTGGAACTAAAAGCTCTACGCAAACTCAGGCACATTGTTCGCAAGGCGCCAGCAGCAATATCAATATAGAATATAATTATAGGATTTTCTCGTGCACAAAAGGCTTAGGGAAGATCCAAAACTTCATGGAGATAAATTTAATCTTCGGCCCAGATATATCGCGTAAGTTCGCTTGGATCAGGTTCAGGTGCGCCCAATGCAAAAGTGACGCAATCATCAATTTCGGCATCTACCTCAAGCTCAATTTGCCTTAGTTCCGCTTCCGAGGCCTTGCCTTCAGCCAGAAGATGGCCTGCGAAAGCCTTGATTGGATCACGCTTCGTCCAGAATTCCTTTTCGGTTTGGGAACGCAGCTCATCGGGATCAGCCAAGGAGTGACCACGGAAACGGTAAGTAAGACATTCGAGCAGGGTGGGTCCATCGCCAGCACGCGCCCTGGCGATGGCCCGCTGGGCGGCACCGCGAACAGCAAGCACATCCATCCCGTTCACCTCTTCGCCGACCATGCCGAAAGCTTCGGCTTTACGCCAAATTTCCGTATCGCTGGTGGCACGGTTGTGGTCCATACCAATACCCCAACTGTTATTCTCAACCACGAAAAGGATCGGCAATTTCCACAGAGCCGCCATATTCAGGCATTCATAGAACTGACCTACGTTGCAAGTGCCATCACCGAAGAATGCCGCCGTCACCGAATCACTATCAGCCTGGCCCAAGGCGTCACGGCGGTAGCGACTGGCAAAAGCGGCCCCCATTGCTACTGGAATGCCCTCACCAATGAAAGCGTAACCACCTAACAAATGATGTTCGCGGGAAAAAAGGTGCATTGAGCCGCCACGGCCCTTGCTGCAACCGGTAACCTTACCAAACAGTTCACTCATCACCTCCCGGGCCGGCACGCCACAACTAAGGGCATGAACGTGATCGCGATAAGTACTGCAGAACCAGTCATGCTGTAAACGCATGGCACGAATTACACCAGTGGAAACGGCTTCTTGGCCGTTGTAAAGATGGACAAAGCCAAACATTTTGCCGCGGTAATACATTTCAGCACATTTATCTTCAAAGCGCCGGCCCAGAGTCATGTCGCGATAAAGCAGCAGGCCCTCATCGCGGCTCACGCTGGCCGGTTGGAACGACACCAAGCGTTCGACCCTTGCGGCATGGAATCCAGCCTCGTGGGGCGGCGCCGGGGGGGGAACCACTTGAAGCGCCATCTTGGGCTCGGCAGGCAGGGCAGCAGTGAGTTCCTGGCTCATGACAATCGCACAAGGCATCGCTTCGGGCGACTGTACGGGGTCCGACATGCAACAACGGTCAAAACCGCTGCCACTGACTACAGTCACGGCTCCGGCACCCCTTTGGGTTGGATCTGCCCATTGACCATTTCCGTCTGCTCGGTGTTAGCCCGGCGGCCGATGCCCAGACGGTGCTACGCACCCTTCAGCTTCGGCTCGATCGCCCTCCTGCCCAGGCCTATACAGAAGAAACGCTCCAGGCCCGAGCGGACCTGCTGCGCTCCAGTGCCGAAATGCTCAGCGACGGCAACCGTCGCCCCGCCTACGAAGCCGCTCTCACGGCCCTGGGAACGGGGGGTGAACCCCTGATGGCTGCCCTTGAACTGCCCTCCTCCAAGGAGGTGGCCGGCCTGCTGCTGTTGCTGGAGGCCGGTCAACCCCTGGAATGTTTCAACTTGGCCCGCCGCAATCTCCAGCCCCCCCAAGCCCCTGCCTTGGGCAGCGGTCGCGAGGCCGACCTGACCCAACTCGCGGGCCAGGCTTGCTTAGCCGCAGCCAGGGATCTTGAGGATAGACGCCATTACCAAAGTGCCGCCCAGACCCTGGAAGACGGATTGGTCTTGTTGCAACGCATGGGGCAAAGGCCGGAACTGAGGGAGAGCATGCGGCAGGCCCTTGAACAAATGGCCCCTTACCGGGTCCTTGACTTGCTAAGTCGCGACGCCAGCGCCGTCAAGGAAAGGCAGGAGGGTCTGGCGCTCCTTGAGGAGATAGTCCAGCGCCGCGGCGGGCTAGAGGGCGAGGCTGACCCGAACTTCAACCTGACGCAATTTGAGGCCTTTTTCCGCCAGATCCGCTGTTTCCTGACGCTGCAGGAACAACTGGACCTCTTTAACCGCTGGTCAAGGCAAGATTCTGCCGCCGCTGAACTGCTTGCCACAACCGCCCTGACGGCCTCTGGTTTCGCCCAGCGCAAGCCGGATCGCATCGCTGAAGCCCGGCAACGCTTAATGGCGGCTGATCCCTCCCAACACCAAACCATGCTGGCCAATCTGCACCTCCTCTTGGGAGATGTGGCGGCAGCCCGCACCTGCTTCGAGGCGGGAGCCTCACCGGACTTGAAAGCCTGGGCCGAACGCCAGAGCGCCGAGGACCCCCTGGGCCAACTCTGTGCCTGGTGCCGGGAGTGGCTGGCTCGGGACGTGCTGCCGGGCTACCGAGACCTCGAGGCAGAACCCGATCTGGAGGCCTACTTCAACGATCGCGATGTGCGTTCCTGGGTGGAGCGAGAGGATCGTCGCCAGGGTCGATCCTTCATGGGCGCTGCGCCAAGCCCGCCCCAAGCCTCTCCGCCAGAGTGGCTGGTATCGCCGACAAAGGGTGATTTCTCCGGGTTCACGGCCTGGGCCCAGGCGACCCTGAACGCTCCTTTCGGAACCCCTGGGACACCAGCCGCCATTCCTCGCCGCAGCGATGGCACAGGCGACTCCCCTTCAGTTGCTGATCCCGCCGCGGTCTCTGACCATTCCTGGCGATCCCGATTCAGCTGGGGCAGCCAGGTGCCCGTTGATCAGGACATACAGAACGACGAAGGGGATGAAGATCTTGAAGAAGTGGCCCTGGACTGGCCGATGGCCCGCTGGCGCGACCAACTGAGGGACCGCTGGCACAACCGGGGGCAAGGGAGCTGGAACCGGCTGCTGCCCTGGGTGCTGCCGGCCGTGGCGGGACTGGGCGGACTGCTGCTGGCGACCAGCTGGCTGGGCCAGCGAGCCAAGGCCCCAAAAGCGTTGGCACCAGCCTTGCCCATCCCCTTGGTGCAAGGCGGGCCTGTTCAACCACCCCCCGCTGCCGTCCAACCGGTGGCGACCGGCACACCCGCGGCCCCATCCCCCACTGCCACGGTCCCCCAACGGGCGCCCCTCAACAGCGACCAACCCAGTGAAACGGAGCTGCGCACCCTGCTGGACCAATGGTTGGCCACGAAACGCTCGGTTCTGGGCGGCGAATCCATGCCAGCAGACCTGGAGCGCCTGGCCCGGCCTGATGCGATCGCACGCCTCGCCGCCGAACAAAAACGCGATGCCGCACGGGGCGAGCGCCAACAAATCGATGTCGAGGTGAAAAGCGTACGCATCCAAAATCAGTCTCCAAGCCGCATCGCCCTGCTGGCGGAACTGAACTACAGCGATCGTCGCCTCAGCTCTGACGGCAAGGTGGTAAGCCGCACGCCGCCCACCACCCTGCGCAATGTTTATGTGTTTGGCCGCGACGGCCAGACATGGCGTCTCGTCGCCACCCAACCGGCCCCCTGATCCCAATCCCCGATGTTCGACGAACTTTCCCAGCGTTTCGAAGCCGCGGTCAGGAACCTCAAGGGCCAGGCCAGCATCTCCGAATCCAATGTGGACGGCGCCCTGAAGGAGGTGCGAAGAGCCCTGTTGGAGGCGGATGTGAGCCTGACGGTGGTCAAGGATTTTGTCGACGACGTGCGCCGCAAGGCCATCGGCGCCGAAGTTGTGCGGGGCATCAGTCCCGACCAGAAGTTCATCCAGGTGGTGCATGAGCAGCTGGTGGAGACTATGGGGGGCGAAAATGCACCCCTCGCCCCGGCCGGAAAGCCGGGCCAGCCGACCGTGGTGCTGATGGCGGGTCTGCAGGGGGCCGGTAAAACCACCGCCACCGCCAAACTGGGTCTCCATCTCAAGGAAAAAGGCCGTCGTCCCCTGTTGGTGGCGGCCGATGTCTATCGGCCAGCAGCCATCGACCAACTGCAGACCCTGGGCCGCCAGATCGGCGTGGAGGTCTTCAGTCTGGGCGACGGTGCCAGCCCGGAGCAGATCGCCGCCGCCGGGGTCCAGAAAGGGCGGGATGGGGGCTTCGACACGGTGCTGGTCGACACGGCTGGACGCCTCCAGATCGATCAATCGATGATGGAAGAGATGGTTCGTATCCGCGAAGCGGTGCAGCCTGATGAAGTCCTGCTGGTCGTGGATTCGATGATCGGCCAGGAGGCCGCCGAGCTGACCAGGGCTTTCCACGAGCAGGTGGGCATCACCGGAGCTGTCCTCACCAAATTGGATGGCGACTCCCGGGGCGGGGCCGCTCTCTCGATCCGCAAGGTGAGCGGGGCCCCAATCAAATTCATTGGTACCGGCGAAAAGGTAGAAGCCCTGCAGCCCTTCCATCCGGAACGGATGGCGAGCCGCATCCTGGGCATGGGCGATGTGCTGACCCTGGTCGAGAAAGCCCAGAAAGAAGTGGAGCTGGCCGACGTGGCCCGCATGCAGCAGAAACTGCAAGAGGCTTCCTTTGATTTTTCCGACTTCCTGCAGCAAATGCGCTTGATCAAACGCATGGGCTCCCTTGGTGGTCTGATGAAGCTGATCCCCGGCATGAACAAGATTGACGACGGCATGCTCAAACAGGGTGAGCAACAGCTCAAGAAGATTGAAGCGATGATTGCCTCGATGACCGAGGCCGAGCGGCAGCAACCCGAACTGCTGGCCTCCCAGCCGTCCCGCCGCCGGCGCATCGCCGCCGGGAGCGGCCATCAACCGGCGGATGTCGACAAGGTGCTAGCCGACTTCCAAAAGATGCGGGGCTTTATGCAGCAAATGACCCGGGGTGGCGGCATGCCCGGCATGGGTGGCATGCCGGGCATGGGTGGCATGCCGGGCATGGGCCGACCCGGAGCCCCCGGGGCCGTTGGCCGCAGTCCTGGTGCTCCGGGAACCCGAGCCAATCGACCGGCCAAGAAGCGCAAGGGATTCGGCGAGCTTTAGGGGAGTCAGAACCCAAAGCAGCCGCAGGTCGCAGGTTAGGATTTGCCTTTGTGTAACTTCGGTAAGCCCAATGATCAAGCTCCGGCTGAAGCGATTCGGGAAAAAGCGGGAAGCGAGTTTCCGTTTGGTGGCAACGAACAGCACCTCCCGGCGTGACGGCAGACCCCTAGAGGAACTGGGCTTCTACAACCCTCGCACCAAGGAAACCCGTCTCGACACCGAATCAATCCGTCTGCGCCTTAGCCAAGGCGCCCAACCGACTGATTCCGTGCGAGCCCTGCTCGAAAAAGGCGGACTCGTCGAGAAGCGAATTCGACCCGCAGAAGTCATCGGCAAACTCAAGCAAGCTTCAACCCGAGCCGCCGAAGCCGCCGCTGCGGTCAAGGCGGAAGCCGATGCCAAGGCTGCAGCCGAAGCCAAGGCAGCCGAAGACGCAGCAGCGGCCGCCGAAACCGCAGCTGCAGCTGCTCTCGAAGCTGCCGCCGCACCTGACACCGTCGAAGCCGAAGGGGCTATCGAAGCCTGAACGGCCTCACCACCTTGAGCCTGCCTTCCCCTGAGGCAGCTGTAGCTCTTGCTGGCCCATCAGAGGCCAATTTGCGTCGGCTAGAAGCTCTTACCGGCACCAGCCTGGTTCTTTATGGCCTTGATTTGCGGATCCAAGGCCGTGAGTCCCAGGTGAATCGTGCACATGCGGTGCTCTCAAGCCTCAAGCCCCTCTGGGAATCCGGCGAACCGATTGCGGCTGTTGATCTTCAGACCGCTTTAACGGCCCTTGATACAGGCAAACAAGAAGAGCATGGGGAGCTGGCTCGCCAAGTGCTCACCACCACCCGGCAAGGCAGGCCGCTCAGGGCCAGGACCCCCCGTCAGCGGGCCTTCATCGACGCCATTGAACGCCATGACCTCACCTTGGCGATCGGTCCGGCGGGCACCGGCAAAACTTTCTTGGCCACGATTCAAGCCGTCCGCTTTCTGCAGGAACAGCGAGTAGAGCGGATAGTGCTTACCCGGCCTGCCGTAGAAGCGGGCGAACGGCTTGGCTTTCTGCCCGGCGATCTGCAGCAAAAGGTGGATCCCTACCTAAGACCGCTTTACGACGCCCTTCACAACCTGCTGGGGCCCGAGCGGACCGCCGCGCTCCAGGAAAAGGGAGTCATCGAAGTAGCCCCCCTCGCCTACATGCGTGGCCGCACCCTGGCCGACTCCTTCGTGATCCTGGACGAGGCCCAGAACACCACTCCCGCCCAGATGCGCATGACCCTCACCCGGCTTGGGGAAAACTCGCGCATGGTGGTGACCGGAGACATCACCCAGATCGATCTGCCTCCGGGTCAGCCCAGTGGCCTGATCGAAGCCGCCGAGGTGCTGGGTGGGGTTGAGGGGGTGGCCCTCTGTCGCTTCAGTGATGCCGACGTGGTCCGCCACCCCTTGGTGCAGCGCCTGGTTCAGGCCTACGCCCGCAAGGATGACCGGGGCCGGCAGGGCCGATAAACGCAGAGATTAACGCAAAAAATAGGGAGATCCGCACAGCCCCCACGGCGGTTGTTCCAACACGGCTGCCAGGATGGAGAGACTTCGAGAAAGTGCGGCAAATGCCCGCCAGCAGCAACTTCCAACAAGCCATTCGTGAGGCCCAGTCCAGCGCTCTCGTTGGGCCCAATGTGGTCAACAAGGCCCTGCCCTATGTGGGTGGTGGCATGGTGCTGACCGCCGTTGGCGTCATGGGTGGACTTTCCCTGATGGCAGCGAACTCGGCCCTGTTCATGCCGCTGTTCTTCTTGGCCCTCATTGGCAATCTGATTCTTTTCTTTGTCGCCCAGAATGTGGCGGCCAAAGGTGACAATGCCACCGCCTTACCCCTGCTATCGGCCTATAGCTTAATCACCGGTTTCACCCTCAGCGGCATCGTCAGCTATGCCGTTGCCGCCGCCGGAGTGGGCGCCGTAGGCACCGCCGCCTTGGCCACGGGCATCACATTCGTCGCGGCATCCACCATGGGCCGCCGCATGAGCGACAACGTCGGGCAGGCATTGAGCGGCGTGGTTGGCTTGGGCCTGCTCGGCCTGATCGTGGCCAT
This sequence comes from Cyanobium sp., assembly GCA_044341355.1. Lineage (GTDB taxonomy): Bacteria > Cyanobacteriota > Cyanobacteriia > PCC-6307 > Cyanobiaceae > Cyanobium. The sequence continues at coordinate 11,550 of JBIIRU010000008.1, forward strand.
GCTGGTTCAATTTGTAGGCAGTTTCTTTGCCCCACAAATCTTCAGCACCGGTGGGTTTGAAATGTTGATTGCCGGTTTTGGAACGATTTTATTTATCGGTGCCGCTTTCTTAGACTTCTACACCATGCCACGCACCTACCGGGATGACCAGTACCTCTCTGGTGCTCTTGGCATGTATCTCACCTACATCAATCTGTTTGTTTTCCTGCTGCGTTTGATCGTGGCCCTTCAGGGCGGTGGGGGTGGTCGGCGGGACTGAAATTTGGTCAGACACTGGTCTGAGCCAGCAAAACTAACAATGGCAGACCTGCAAAGGTCTGTTTTTTTATGGCCCGATCGCCGAGCCAAGCTCAAGCCCATGCAGCCAAAGCAGATCAGGGCCAAGTTGATGCCAGCCCAGGGAGGTGAGCCGGGGAGCCTGGGCGAGCCGCGCCAGATCGAGGGAGCCCAGGGGGGTGCGAGCCGGCTCACCACCCAACAAGGTGGGTGCAATCACGGCCGCCACCTGCTGCACACAACCCTGACGGACGGCGGCCGCCGCCAGGGTGGGACCGCACTCCCAGAGCACCTGGTTGCACCCCCGGACAGCAAGACTCTCGAGCAGCCCCATAGGGGTGCATTGCGGCAGTTCTAGCCGTTCGATGCCCAGGCGATCCAGCCGCTCCCGGGCCGCCAAGGAGGCCTGCGGACCATGGGCCACCAGCGAGGTGGCGGTCTTGTCATTTTGAAAGAGCTTCGCGGCCAGTGGCAGATCCAAACTGCGGCTAAGCACCACCCGCAGGGGTTCGGGAGTGCGGGCGCCCCGGCTGGTTAACAACGGATCATCCGCCCGCAGGGTGCCGCCGCCGACGATCACCGCATCGCAGCGACCCCTGAGCCGATGCACCCACTGGCGGGCCAAGGGTCCGCTGATCCACTGACTTTCACCATTAGGCAAGGCAGTTCGGCCATCGAGGCTCATGGCCCACTTGAGCAGGCCCCAGGGGCGCCCATTGCGAACCCGATGCACAAAAGCTTGGTTGAGACGGGCAGCCTCCGCCTCCGCAACCCCCTCGACCACCTCCAGACCGGCGCCCCGCAGACGGGCGACGCCCCCGCCGGCCACCCGAGGGTCCGGATCCGCCATGGCCATCACCACCCGTGCCACTCCCGCCTCCAGGACCGCATCGCAGCAGGGGGGCGTGCGGCCCTGATGACAGCAGGGCTCCAGGGTCACCACCAGGGTGCCCCCCCGAGCCCGACCGGAGGCCTGGGCCAGGGCCATCAGCTCAGCATGGGGTTCGCCAGCGCGGTAGTGATAGCCCTCCCCCACCAATTGGCCGTCCTGGTCCAGCACCAGGGCCCCCACCATCGGATTGGGGCTTGTAGTTCCGGCCCCGAGGGCAGCCAGGGCGAGCGCCCGATCCATGAGGGGCCGCCAGTTCATGGCAGGTCCCCTGGCCCCCAATTCGGCAAGCGGAGCCACTCGGCCACAACATAAGGAGGTACCGGCAACTCCAGAAACACCCCTGGCAAAGTCAGGCGCAGGGGTCGGGCCTGATCAAGATCTACCAGCAAAGGTGCCAGGTCAAACTCGGCCGCCGCGGCCCTGCCGTCCGCTACCAACTCGGGCTGGCTGATGGTGACATCGGCCAACAACCACTGGCGGCGACCACTGTGCACTTGGAGGCTGGTGGGATGTTGGAAACGCATCTTGCCTGGAAACCCTACGAGCCGCAAACGCAGGGAAGCCTTGGCGGTGCCATCTGCCTGCCGATAGGCCACCACCTGCCAGCTTTGGTGGTCCAGATCCCTCAAGCTCTCAAGGCTGCGCACCACGGCCACCCCAGGGCCAAGATCGCCATGGGCCTGGATCTGGGCGCTTCCAGGATCGGGGCCAAACAGCAACACAACCAGCGCCAGGGCCAAAGCCAAGGGCTGCAGCAGCCAACGGGGCAGACGGGCAGGGAAAATCGTCAAGGTCGACGCTCGGCACCAGGGATGGGCTGCCACTGGGTGTGGGTGGCCCAAAGGGCCCAGATCGCCATCGCCCTCAGGTAATGACAGGCCCTGTAAGTGTGGACGGCGGTGATGGCCTCTGGGGTTCGAAACTGGAGCCCGCCCCCATAGACCTGACCCACCACGGCACTACAGATGGCCAGAGCGGTGGGGGTCTCCCCCATGAGTCGGTAGTAGGCCGCCAGCCCGAAATTGATGCCTGTCCAGACCTCCAGGGGATGGGTGCCCTGGGGATCCAGCGGGGTGCCATCGCGCCGCAGACCATTGGCCACCCCGATGCTGCCGCCATGGAAGCGCTCGAAGCAGGCCTCCCGGATCGCCTTGAGGGACGATCGGGCCCGCTCCTCACTCACCACGGGCGGTAGGCCCAACATGCGCGCATAAAAATCGCCACACAACTGGTCGGCCATCACCACGGGAGTGCCGCTGTTGGCATCAATGTTGTAGTACTCGCCATTCCAAAGCAGGCGATCAAAATTGGCCCTGGATTGCTCCAGCCACTCCCCGAATTGCCGCTGTTCTTCGCCGGTGTCCAGCCCCAGATCCAACTGCAACCGCTGGGCCATGGCCAGGGCCGCCTCCAACGCGGCGATCCAGAGGGCACCGCAATAGGCGCTTACCCCCTGCAGGGGCCAGTCGTCAAAGGTTTGGTCGGGGGCACCGCCATTATCGGGAAGACCATCATCATTGACATCAAATTGCTTGAGATACCGCAGTGCCTGGAGCGAGGCCGGCCAACAATCCGCCAGAAACTGAAGATCTTCACCGCTGGGGGAAAAACGGAAAGTGCGCCATACCTGCAGCACAAAATCGCTGGCCAGGTCTTTCCATAGATTGCAATCCTGGTAAGCGGTGTAATTGGTGGCCTGGAAAGGATGCTCGTTCGGGGCGCCGAGATCGTGGGGGGTGGCGCCCGCCAGCTTGCGAGGGGCTTCCACCCGACCTTTGCCCTGGGTGAAGTACCAGCCGATCGGCCGCAGAGTGGCATCGGCCGCCGGAATCGCCCTGGCGAAATCCAACAGGACCGCCTTATCCAATTCGGGCCAAAGCTGCAGCAGCGCCAAGGAGCCGTAGAGGCGCACATCCAGACTTTCGTACCAGGCGTAGTCGAGGCACTCGAGCACCCCGAAGTGGCCGATCGGCGCTTCCTCCGTAGCGGCCGTCCAGAGGCTGCCGCCACTGGCCAGGTCGTAGAGCTCGTTGAGTAGGGCCATGCGCAGATCCTCGGGGAGATCCTTGCGCTCCAAGACGGGGGCCTGCCAACGCTCAATCGCCGCAAACCACATCTGGTGATCCCGCAGGGCTTCGGCCGCGATGGCGCCGGCGTTATCGCCCCCAACGCCAAAGAAATCCGTGTAGCGCCGCAGTCGCCGATCACCACTGGCAAAACTGGTGACCGGCAAGTCCCAGCTGATCGCCAACGGAATCTCCAGACTCTCCCCCGGTTGCAAGCTAAAGCGGATCGCCAGGGCGGCACTCAGCGGACCGTCATCCCCTGCTGCGGTCTGTTCGTCCCGATCGGGGATCGCGCCCTCCTGGGCGAAGGGTTCCCAGAGTTCACCGCCATCGCCGGCCGGATTCCAGCGGCTGCAGCGCATCACCTCGACCGGACCATTGGCCGTGGCCAGGCCATCGGCCACAGCCAAACACCACTGGCCCTGACCCTCCGCCAGGGGTTCGCTGCGCTCGCCTTCGAGCAGCAGCCCCTGCCAACCAGGGCCATGCCCCCAGCGGTTGCGTTGACCACGATTTGACCCGATGGCCGGCAGGTAGTTGTGTTCCGGACTGCCGTCGTCGCGGAAATGGACGGATGCGGAGGGGTCGGTGTTCGTAAACCAGCCACAGGTATTGCGCCAACTCAGCAGCAAGGACAGATTCAGGGGTCCCGGGCTGGAATTGACGAAGCGCCAGCGAAACACGGCCACCGGATAGCTGGTGCGCTCATAGTCCCCCGGCAGGATGGGACTGAAAGCCTCACAGACCGCTTCCACCGCGAAGACATTGCAGTAATTCGCCTGGCTGACCGGATAACGGGCCGCGTAGGTGCCAGTCGATCCCGTTCCAGGGGACTGGGCATCGCCCATCGGATACCAGCTCCAGGCACCAAGGGGAAGCTCGGTCGCTTCGGGCCGCGAATCATCCCGAACCGGTGTCTGTGCCAGGGCATGGGCGAGGCGCCGCTGGCCATCGTCCTCAAACAGGGCGAACTGGCAATCCGGCAACATTCCGAACCAGTGTTCGCCGCCATCGAGATGCCAAAGATTGAAGACGCCATCAGGGGCCCGGGCGATGCATCCGGCCCCGAAGCCCCCCAGGGGCATGCCGTGGTTGGGGCCGTCATCCAGGTTGCTGGCGTAGCGCACCGTGTAGGGCCGCTCCCAACCCTGACCCAGGGGCCTTTGCCAACTGGCGAAAGGCGGCTGCCAGAACGGTTTCTCTGCCGATCGCAGGTTGCGGAAGCGGGGGAGACCGAACGGCGCCATTGAAGCAGAGCTTTAGCGCGCCAGCTTGTCAGAGCTGGCGCCGCTTGACGAGGCGAGCAAACGCGGCAAGAAAACCAAGCGACGTCTAAATTTCAACCAATGGAGTTGGGGCTGATAACATATGCCCCAATAACAAGTGATCTAATGACCCCAGGCTCGTCGCCAGTCTCGAACGAGTCGAAAGCAGAACTTCCTCAGGCGATCTATCAGTATCGGCCCGAAATTGATGGCCTGAGGGCATTGGCTTTTCTAGCTATTTTGATTAATCATATCAATGGCGAGTGGCTGAAAGGGGGCTATATAGGAGTAGATAGCTTTTTTTGTGATTTCCGGCTATGTGGTGACCGCATCACTTATGGCCGGCGATGATGATTCCTGGGGCCGTTTCCTGCATCAATTTTACGAACGTCGCTGCCGACGACTTTTACCTGCCCTGATTGCCATGGTGTCAGGGGTAGCCCTGGTGACAGGCATGGTGGTTTCCCCCTTAGCAGACACCAGACCCCCGAGCCTGGCGATCGGTTTGCGTTCTTATTCCCTTTATCTCTGGCACTGGCCGGTGATCGTGCTGGCCCCCTGGACCGTGGGGGTGTCCATGGCGAGCCTGTTGCCCATCCTTGGCTTGACGGCCCTGCTGATCCTGTTCTCCTATCGGCTAGAAACCTTATTCCGCTCGCCCCGCAAAACCAAGACCCCGGTCCGACGCCCAACAGATCTAATTGAAGTAACCCTGCAGCCCCACCGTCTAGGGCCATCACCCATCCTGACTAATCCCTTTTCACCCCCGCTACAGCTGGGTTCTGACGGGCCTGCAGGGTCATTTTAAGTCGCTGCTCTTTATTGGACGACGGGATCTACCCCTTAACGGCACCAGCAACATGAAGGAAATCACCCGCACGCCAATCAATACGGTCAATTGTTTTCAGGAGCCGACGGCCGGGCCGCGCTCGGATCGCCAACGGGAGCCATGTCGCGTTATGCGTCACCCAGGGAAGCCAACCCTATTCTTCATCGTCGATAGCCATACCAATTCCATTATTCCCCTGGGAGAAGACATCCTGAATAGGGCCAACCTGAATGCTGCCTTTATGGCACGGGGAGGCTGTCCCTTCCCCCATTTCTCACCATGGGTCTCCAACAGGCAGTCAACGCCCCGCTACATATTATGCCCGCAAAGCAGTGCGAATGAGTTGAATTATCTGCAGACGCGGGTGAAGTCAGGCGACAGCATTGTCATAGTTGATAATTTAAAAGGTTACCTTCTCGGCGTTCAACATGAGCAGGCGAAAAGGCCTTTTCCCAGTCGATTGAGCAACTTACGGGCGACATGGCCCAACGCGGTGACAACGTCATTCTGTTTACGCCGATACCCCCGTTCGACAGCCGCAAAGAGGTGCGCCTCCCGATGACGGTCTGCCAGCAAGAATGGTTCCGCCCCCAATGGAGCCTCAGCCCCCAATGCCAAAAGGTGCTTATCAATCGTTCCGCTGAGGAAAACCGATTGGTCCCCCTGCGCGGCCTGCTCAACCAACTCGATCAATCGATCCCCAACCTCACCGTCTTCAACCCTTTCAACAGCCTCTGTCCTCCCAGCCAAAGAGAATGCTCAACCCATGCCGGCGAACGCATGCTTTTCAGTGACAGCAACCACCTCACCAATGCGGGCGCAAAACACGTCAGCGAAGCGTTTCTGCGTTTTCTGAATCGCCAACCCTCGTGACTCCGTCTAAGGCTGTCGCCGCCCCGCCTGCCAACAACTGGGCTGATCCCCCACCGATCCAAGTGGTGGGCTGTGATGGCTCCGGTCTCATCGGTCTGACCCAAGCCTGGCAGGAGGCCCTGGGCCAGGCCGATCTGGTCGTGGCTCCCGCCCGACTCCTCGATGATCTGAAACGGCAGTTGACGGCCCTTTCCTCTGGGGACGGTCCGGCCTTCCTGGCCAGTGATGGCCTAACTCCGCTCCTTGGCCGATTACGCCAGGCCCTGGAGGCCCGGGAATCGGTGATCGTGCTGGCCAGCGGCGATCCCCTCTGGTTCGGCATCGGCCGCCTGCTGCTGCAGCATCTGCCCCCCGGGAGCCTGCGCTTCCATCCCGCCCCCACATCCCTGCAGCTGGCCTTCGCCCGCCTGGGAAGGCCCTGGCAGGACGCCCGCTGGGTGAGCCTGCATGGCCGCGATCCCGAGCCCCTGGCCCAGGCCCTGCAGCAGCGCCCAGCGGCGCTAGGGGTGCTTTGCGATCCAGACCAGGGAGGTGCCCTGAGCGTGCGGCGCCTCCTGGCCAGTTCGGGCTTGGAGGCGGCATACCGCTTTTGGCTGGCAGAACGGCTAGGCCACCCGGACGAACGGCTCCGCTGCTTTGCCCCCGCTGAACCCCTGCCCAGCGACCTGGATCGATTGCACCTGGTGGTGTTGATCGCCGAAGCGCCAGAGATCCCTGCAGCCGAGACCCTGCCCCTCTTTGGCCTCGCAGACGGCCTGTGGTTGCAACACGAAGACCAACCGGGTCTGATGACCAAGCGCGAGGTACGAATTCAGCTCTTGGCTGACCTGGAGTTGCCCGAGCGCGGGGTGCTCTGGGATGTAGGAGCGGGGGTGGGTTCGGTGGGACTGGAGGCCCTGAGGCTGCGGCCCCAATTGCAGCTCTGGGCAATCGAACGACGGGCCGGGGCTGCGGCCTTGATTGGCGCCAATGCGGCTCGGCTGCAGGTTCACCCCGCCGGCATCCTTGAAGCCGAAGCCGCCGAGGCCCTGGCCTGCTTGCCAGATCCGGATCGGGTGCTGGTCGGCGGCGGCGGCCGCCGTCGCGACGCCTTACTTCAGGAGGTGCTGCAACGATTACGCCCTGGCGGAATCGTGGTCGTTCCACTGGCCACCCTCGAGGCCCTGGCAGCGGTGCGCCAAGCCCTAGAACAAGCAGGCCTTGAAGTGAGAATCAGCCAACTCCAGGCCTGGCGGGGCACACCCCTGGGCGATGGCACCCGCTTGATGCCCCTAAATCCCGTTCTGATCTTGAGGGGACGGCGGACCTAAGGCGGTGAATCAGGGCAAAGAGCGAATTTCAACCGGGGTCCCCACCCGAATCCCGAGGCGAGCCGCTTCACCGGCGCCCAACTCGACTACGCCATCCACTAGATCTCCAGATCCGTAGCTGGGACAAGGCAAGCGCGGGCAGGGAGGGGCGGCGGCCTCAATGCTGGCCACAACGCCCGCGCGCACAAACACCATATCCAGGGGGGCCAGGGTGCGATACATCCAAAAACGGGCAGGAGTGGGCGGTTGAAAAGCGAACCACATGCCATGCAGGGGGGGCAGGGGGGGGCGCATCTGTAGGCCCCAGGCGTACTGGCGCTCGGTCCTAGGGACCTCCAGAGCAAGACAAGGACCAGCCGCCTGAACGGCCGCTGGCTTGGCTGGGGACCCCGTGAAAGCAGCGGCTCCAGCAGGTCCAGAAAGGCACCACTGAGCCTTGATCGGCAGATATTGGGGCGGCTGGCTCAGGCCTATTGGTGGGACGCCAACGTCCCGAGCCCACCCCTGCGGCACCAGTAATAAAGGTCCGACGGCCAGCAGCCCCACCCATCTGGCACCAGTAGAGAGTCTTGGTCCAAAAATGCTCACGGCTGCTCAGGTTGGGGTGGCGGCAATCGCTCCGCCAGGGCATAGCCCTGGCCTCGCACGGTCTGAAGCAGGCGGCCCTCGCCGCCTGCTTCCAGCTTCTGCCGCAGGTAGCGCACGTAGACATCAATCACGTTGCTGCCCCCGGATTCAGAATGGCCCCAGACCCTCTGCAAAATCTTGTCGCGGCTGATCACTTCGCCAGGATGGCGTAGAAAGAAAAGCAACAACTGGTACTCGCGAGCCGTCAACTCGATTAACCGCGATCCGCGCCACACCTTTGCCAACGCCGGCACCAGGCGCAGGTCCGCCAAGCGCAGATCCAACTCCGGTGCTGGATCCTTGGTCCCAGCGATGGGGGCCAGCCGGGGTTCCGCAGTTGGGCCGAGGGGAGCCAGGCCGCTGCGGCGCCCCAGCTCCAGATGCAGCCGCAGGCGGGTCAAAAGCTCACTGGGCCCCGAGTTGGTCAACCAGAAATCGTCGGCGCCGCTGGCGAGGCATCGTGCCCGCTCCAACATCCCGTCTTGCTCCAACCCGAGCAACACCACCACCAGCGGACCCCAACAACGGCGTAAATCTGGAATCCGGTCCGCGTAATTGGGCGAAAGGATTACAGCCGCCGGAGGATCCCGATCGGCTACCCCTGCCAAGGGAGGCTTAATCGCAAAGTCGTCCGCTACCAGGCTCGTGTAACCGGTGAGCTCAAGACGGGGCCCTAACGCCGCCGCCTCCGGACCCACCAACAGGATTGGAAAGGCCAAAGGGGCAACAGGGGTCATCGCCCTTGACCAGCTCCCCCTTGGCCGTCCATCTCTGGAGGTTCAAGGCCATTTCCTGGCTTGGCCACATGGGGCAAACCCCAACCGAGCTTGTTGCGCAACACCTGGAAAAACTCGTGATCCGCAAGCCGCACAAATCGAACCGGATGATCACTGCGACGAATTAAGACCCGATCCTCTGGCCAGACGTAGCAGCCGGCACTGCCATCCACCACCATCATCAGGCGCTCAGGCGTGGCCGGGAAGACCGTTACCGGCTCCTGATCGCTAAACACCAGAGCCCTGGAGGCCAGAGAGTGGGCAGCGATGGGGGTCAGTTGCAGAACTGGACAGTCGGGGGTAATCACCGGACCCCCAGCACTAAGTGCATAGGCCGTGGATCCCGTCGGCGAAGAAAGAATCACGCCATCAGCGGCGATGTCCACCGGAGCATGACGTCCAATGGCAATCTCAAAGTGACACATGCTGGTCAGGGGTTCCCGGTGCAGGGCCATTTCGTTGAGACACAACACCTCCCAACGCCGCTGCTCACCCCTCAAGACTGTAACGACCAGCATCGAGCGCTCCTCGACGGACCACCGGCCCGCCGCAACCCTGCTGAGCACCTCATCAAGATCCTTGAGATAGGCCTCTGCCAAAAAGCCCAGGTGACCGGTGTTGATCGTCAAGATCGGCACCCCGACAGGGGCGGTCTGGCGGGCCGCCGATAGCACCGTGCCATCGCCCCCCAGGACAAGGGCCATGCTCATCTCAGCATCGAATCCGGCCGGGACACATGCGGCATAGCCCCTGGCCCTCAGATGCTGGTCCGGATTGGCAAAGCCCACCACACCACCGGAGCTACTGACCCGCAAAACTTCAAAGCCCGAAGCTGTCAGACTGGCCTCAATGGCCTCGGCGGTGGCCAGCGCCAAAGGCTTGCCGTCATTGACGATCAGACCGACCCGGGGCACTGACTGGAGGCAAGAAGCCACTGCGAGTGTATTAGCACCCTCAAAACTGCTCCAGGAAGCGCAAATCACTGGTGAACAGACGCCGGATGTCATCGATGCCGTGGCGCACCATGCAGAAGCGCTCGACCCCAAGGCCTGCGGCAAAACCACTCCAGCGCTGAGGATCAAGACCCAGACCCTCCAAAACCGCCGGATCGACCATGCCGCAGCCCATCACCTCCAGCCAGCGGCCGCGCCACTGCACATCAACCTCGGCGGAAGGCTCGGTGAAGGGAAAGTAACTGGCCCGAAAACGAACCGGCAGGTCACCGAAAAAGGCCTTCAGAAAAGCCATCACGGTGCCGCGCAGATGGCTGAAATCCAAGCCTTCATCAATGGCCAACACCTCTACCTGGTGAAACACAGGCGAATGGGTGGCATCAACTGCATCGCGGCGGTAGACCCGACCGGGCACCACGATGCGCACCGGTGGGGCGTTGGCCTCAAGGTGACGGATCTGCACAGGTGAGGTGTGGGTGCGCAGCAGCCGATCAGCCCCCAGGTAGAAGGTGTCCTGCATGTCCCGTGCCGGGTGATTGGGCGGGATGTTGAGGGCGGTGAAGTTGTAGTGATCACTTTCGA
>JBIIRU010000153.1:0-6293 GCA_044341355.1 Cyanobium sp.
GCATTGGCGGCAACGTCGCCGAAAACTCCGGCGGCGTGCACTGCCTCAAATATGGCGTCACCAGCAACCACGTGCTCGAACTGGAGGTGGTGCTGCCCGATGGCAGCGTCACCCGCTTGGGCAGCGGACTGGCCGAAACTCCAGAACTGGACCTGCGCGGTGTGTTCATCGGCAGCGAGGGCACCTTGGGCATTGCCACCGCCATCACCCTGCGCCTGTTGCGTACGCCCCAGAGCGTCGCTGTGATGTTGGCCGATTTTGCCGCCATGGAGTCCGCCGGAGAGGCGGTGCGCACGGTCACGGCGGCGGGGGTGTTGCCGGCCGGCATGGAAATCATGGACAACTTCACCATCAACGCCGTCAACGACCTGTTTGGTTTCGACGAATACCCCCGGGATGCGGCCGCAGTTTTGTTGATCGAACTGGATGGTCAAGCAGGGGAGGTGGCTGCCGCCCTTGATCTCGCCGAGAGCCTCTGCCTTCAGGCCGGGGCCCGCAGCGTGCGCCGCGCCACCGACCCCGAAGATCGCGCCTTGCTCTGGAAGGGCCGCAAGTCGGCCTTCGCCGCCGTCGGCCGGATCACACCCACCTATTACGTCCAAGACGGCGTCGTGCCCCGCAGTGCCCTGCCGCGGGTATTGGCGGCCATCGAAGCCCTTGGCCGCCAGTACGGCCTGCCCGTGGCCAATGTCTTCCATGCCGGCGATGGCAACCTCCATCCCTTGATTCTTTATCGAGCCGACGAGTCCGATGTCGCCCAGCGCGTCCAGGAGTTGGGGGCCGACATCCTGCGGCTCTGCATCGCCGCTGGCGGCAGCATCACGGGCGAGCATGGGGTTGGCAGCGACAAGCGCTGTTACCTCGACTTGATGTTCGCTCCCGCTGATCTGGCCACCATGACCCTGGTGCGCCAGGCCTTTGACCCGCAAGGCTTGGCCAACCCCGGCAAGATCTTTCCCACCCCCAGCAGCTGCGGCGAGTCGTCAAGGCGGCGAACGGAATTGGCGGTTCACCGCCCCGATCGGGACCCCATTGAGCTGTTCTAAGCCAGGGCCTGGGGCTGCTAAATAAGAAGGGCTTTGCTTTTGCCCGGCCATGGCCTCGGAAATCTTCGGCACCGCTGCCCTTTTCTGGGTGTTGATCGGCGTTGGACTGGCGAGCGGTGCCCTCATGGTGCGGCTCTTCCGCTGAATAAAAGCGCCGTTGGCGGACTGCCAACGGTCGCGGCCTTCGCTCACGGGCCCCTAGGCTCAGCCCGCTTCCGGTGAGTCGTTCATGCAGGTTCTGGTAGTGGGTGGCACCGGCACCCTCGGCCGCCAGATCGCGCGCCGGGCGCTGGATGCTGGGCATAACGTGCGCTGCATGGTCCGATCCCCCCGCAAAGCCTCCTTCCTGCAGGAATGGGGCTGCGAGCTCACCCGCGGCGATTTGCTTGAGCCTGACAGCCTGGTTTATGCCCTTGAAGGCCAGGAAGCCTTGATCGATGCGGCCACGGCCCGGGCCAGCGATTCCCTCAGCACCTATGACATCGACTGGACCGGCCAGCAGAACCTCTTGAACGCCTGCGCTCCCAACGGGGTCAAGCGCGTCGTTTTTGTGTCTTTATTGGGTGCTTCCCGCCACCCTGATGTGCCCTTGATGAATATCAAGGCCTGTACCGAGGCCTGGTTGGAAGCCTCCGATCTGGATTACACGATCCTGCGGGGGGCCGCCTTCATGCAGGGTCTGATCAGCCAGTTCGCCATTCCGGTTCTGGAGGGGCAGACCGTTTGGGTCAGTGGGGTGCCCACCCCGATTGCCTACATGAATACCCAGGACATGGCCCGTTTTGCCGTCGCCGCCCTGGATCACCCCGAGACGATCCGTCACGCTTTTCCCGTGGTCGGTCCCCGGGCCTGGACCACCGCCGAAGTCACCCAGCTCTGCGAGCGCTACAGCAGCAAGGACGCCAAGGTGTTCCGGGTGCCACCGGCCCTGATCCAATTGATGCGCAATGTGGCCGGTTTCTTTGAGGCCAGCCAAAACGTCGCCGAGCGCCTCAGTTTCGATCGCGTCAGTGGCGGCGGCGCCGCCCTCGATGCGCCGATGGAGGCCTCCTACGCCGCCTTTGGCCTCGATCCGGCCGAGACCACCACCCTGGAGTCCTACCTGCGCGAGTACTACGACACGATTCTCAAGCGACTGCGGGAGATGGAGGCCGACCTCGATAAGGACGCCAAAAAGAAACTGCCCTTCTGAACGGCGCCCCAACCCCTGCGGCCCTGGCCAGTGCGTGTGTACTATCATCAGAAGTTACTTCGGCGTTTTCCAAGGCCATGGCCATCGCCCAGATCAAGAATTTGCAACGCCGGCTCGCCAACCTGGAAGAAGAAGCGGAAGCCGAACTCAACCGGGCCTGCGGCCACGAGCTGTGGCAATCCGTCGGCTTTGATGCCCTCGACAGCATGGAAGATCCCGATCGCCGGGCCCGCGCCAATTACTACTACGGTCAGCTTCAGACCGTGCGCGAACTACGCGAGGCTCTCGGCTGATCAAGGGCGCCTTCGCGAGACCGCCTGGGCTGGCTTGGCCGGCTGCGGGCCCTTCCCAGGCGGTCCAGCCGCTGCCTTTCGATCGGAGTGACCTGGCGCCATTGCCCTGCGGGCAGACCGGCCAGATCCAGGGGTGGATCGCCGTCCATCAAATCGATCGCCACCCGCAGCAGCCGCAGGGTGGGCAGGCCCACGGCAGCGGTCATGCGGCGCACCTGCCGGTTGCGACCTTCGCGCAGTTCTAGTTCGATCCAGCTGGTTGGCAGGCAGCGGCGCAGGCGAATCGCTGGGGTGCGCTCGCCTAGGGCCGCCTGCTGCACTTCCAGCTCGGCCAGGGGCCGGGCCCGGGCCGGCAGGGTGGGGCGCCCCTGCAGGTTGATTCCCGAGCGCAAAGGCTCTAGGTCAGCATCGCTGGGCTGCCCTTCCACCTGGGCCCAGTAGCGGCGCCAGTGGCCCCAGCGCGGATCGGTCAGCCGTTGCTGCAGCAATCCCTCATCGGTGAGCACAAGCAATCCCTCACTGTCCCCATCAAGGCGGCCGGCGGCGTAGACCTCGGGCACCGGCACAAAGTCGGCCAGGGGCCGAAAGCGGCTGCCGGCCTCGGGGCTGAACTGGCTCAGAACGCCGTAGGGCTTGTGAAACAACAGGGTGGTCACCGCCCCCCGCCTGCCCGGCTTGTCATTGCCTTGTCATTGACTCTGGCGGTCATTGGCTCTGGCGGTCATTGGCTCTGGCGGTTATTGGCTCTGGCGCCAGCGCCAGAGATTTACCACCCCGATGGATATCAATAACAGGCCCAGATCCATCGAGACGGGGGGCAAAATCATCTTTCAGACCCTTGGCAGTGGTTGGGACCCTAGCGAGCAGCGGCTTGCGGGGGCGTCCCGACCGCCAGCCCTGCAGGCGTGCGGTTGGGCCACCGGTACAGTGGCCGTACTTGCCATCGCCCAGCCCACCGCATGATCGAGACGTCCGGAGTCATTGAGAAGGAACAGGGCAATGGCTTTTATCTGGTGACCCTTGAGCAACCGGCAGGCCACCAGTGCCTCTGTCGTGCTGCGGGCAAGCTCACCAAGTTCCGCATCAAGCTCCTGGCTGGCGACAAGGTGCTTGTCGAGATCAGTCCCTACGACCTATCCCGCGGCCGCATCACCTACCGGGAGCGCAACGCCGGTGCGGCTGGCCCCCGGCCAGGGGGCAACCGTCCCGGCGGTCCGCGCCGCCGTTGAGCTTCGGGCCGGGCACGGGGCCCGGCCCGAGGCATCGGACGGCGGCCCGGCCCGCGGCCCCGAACGGCGCCTCAGGCGCTCGGAGCCAACAGCGCTTCGATCGCCGCTTTGAATTCACGGCGTTGCTTGACTCCTTGCCATTGCTGCTGGAGTTCTTTGTTGAAAAACAGCTGCACGGTGGGGGTGCCCTTCACTCCGGCCTGTTGGGCGATTTCAGGGTCCGCCTCGATGTCGATCTCCACCCCCAGGGCCCGTCCTTCGAGCTCGTTGAGGACCCGCTTCAATTGCGGCTTGAGCACGTGGCAAGGGCCACAGCTGGGGGAGGTGTAAACCACAAGCAGGGGTTTGTAACTGTCGTGATACAGCTTGCGCAGGGCATAGCCACCTTTTTGCCAAAGGGTGGCGGCATCGAAATTGTCGGCGTCGCTGGTGGCTGTGGGTTGGGATGGACCCGCAGGTTCCGGTTCGATGTTTTGCCGTTCCACCGGACGGGCCAGTTGCTGGTGACTTAACCAACGTTCGGCGGCGAGGGCCGCCTGGCAGCCGCTGCCGGCGGCCGTAATTCCCTGGCGCCATTCCGCATCGGCCACATCACCGGCAGCAAAGACTCCCTCCAGGCTGGTTTCTGGGCGGCCGCTGCGGGTGACGAGATAGCCCTTGGCATCGAGCTCAAGTTGGCCCTGCAGCAACTCGGTGTTGGGGGTGTGGCCAATGGCATAGAACAGGCCCCTGACGGCCAAATCTTCCGTGGTGCCTGTGGTCCGGTCCTGCAGGCGGATGGCACTGAGCCAGTCCTCGCCCATGGCTGCCAACACCTCCCGGTTCCAGTGCACTGTGATGGCGGGATTGGCCAAGACCCGGTCCGCCATCGCGGCACTGGCGCGCAGCCTGTCGCTGCGCACGATCAGGTGCACCTGACTGCCGTATTTGGTCAAATAGACGGCCTCCTCACAGGCCGAATCACCGCCACCGACCACGGCCAGCTGCTCCTTGCGGAACTGGGGCGTGGCCCCGTCGCAAATGGCGCAGGCACTGATGCCCCGACTCCAGAAGCGTTCCTCATCGGTGATGCCGAGACGGTTGGCACTAGCCCCCGTCGCCAAGATCAGTGATTGGGTCCAGACGGTTTCGCCTTCCGAGGTGACCAGCCGGTAGGGCCGCACGGAAAGGTCTAGAGACTCCGCATCGGCTTCCAGCAGCTTGGTCCCCCAGCGCAGGGCCTGGGCCTTGCAGCGGTCCATCAGCTCCGGTCCCAGGATGCCGTCGGGGAAACCGGGATAATTCTCGACGTGGGTGGTGGTCATCAGCTGGCCCCCGGGGATGCCACCCCGTTGGAAACCGGTGATCAGCAAGGGGGCCAGGTTGGCCCTGGCGGCATAGATGGCAGCTGTGTAGCCGGCGGGACCTGAACCGACGATGACCAGGTTTTCGATGGCAACTTCAGGCAGGGAGCCGTCGGACGAGCCGGAAACGGGCACGCTGGCGACCATGGGGCTTAAGCGAAGTGACTACGGCTAAGCCTAGGGGGCGAGGCTCTGGATGCGGCGGATCAGAAATTTTGGAGGACTTATTAAGGGAATATTCAGATTTCGAGCAAGCCGTCAGTCTCCGGCCAATGTTTGAAGGTGAGATCGTTTGGCACCATCAACATGGTTGATTTCAAGACGTCAGGGTCCTGATCCAGGGCGACCAACCACTCGCGAAATTCTTCGCTAAGCGCAAAACTCTCTTCATATAATTCCATCGTATCGAGTGCTGAGCGGCGGGCTAAAGCCCAGCACACGGCAACGGTAAGTCTGCGATGCACCGAGGCGTCCATTGGTATCGTCCGGCTGAAGCCCAGCCTGCCTTGATATCTGGCAGGCGAAGGTGTTTGTTGATACACAGTCGCATGACCAGGGTGCCTTGACAGCTTTTCCTGACTTATTCGTTGCCACGGGATGTTAATGAAATCTTGCTCAAATTTGGAAGTTGGGGACCTTTCACCTGGATGACCCCCCTGGCCTGGACCCCTAGGGCTTGCAAGGGCGCCAGCGGGTCCCCAGCCCCTGTCCAGCCCCCGGCCACGGCGCTAACGACTGGGCGGGGCGGGCTGATCCGGTATGGCTCGCTGAGGGACCAACCCCGGGCATGGGCCATCAACAGGGGGTCGGCCGGGGCGAACACATAGGACGGCTGACGTGGGCCGGCTGGGCTGAACCGGGACTCCTCAGCCACCCGCACGGCCCTGGTGATCGCCTGCACAAAACGGCTGCGCGTTACCACCGTGGTCAGGTAAGCCACCACCCGCAGTCGCGGCGCATCAAACCCTTCTGAGCACATGTCCACACTCACCAGCCATTCGCCGGCGCCGGCACGGAAGGCCTTCAGCAGCGCCTCCGCCTCCAGCTCCTGGGAGTGCACCAGCTGCACCCGATCCCCCTGCTCGATCAGCAGGGCGCTGATTTGGCGGGCGTGCCCGATGTCCCTGGCCACCACCAGGCCACCGGCTCCCGGTTCCCGCTGGCGCACCCAGGCCAGGCGCGCGCGGGCC
>JBIIRU010000154.1:0-6259 GCA_044341355.1 Cyanobium sp.
CGCGATCCCCAGTGGGCTTACGTTTTCTGGGAAATTACCGATAGCGATCGGCAGCTCGCCCTGGAAGCTGGGGCCTCCCAACTAGCCTTGCGCGTCGCCGATGTCACCGGCCTCCAGGGAGGCTCCTCCCACCCCCATACCCTCCAAGAGGTGGTCGTCGATAGCCATGCCACCGAGTGGTACCTACCTGTTCCCCTCTCCGATCGCGACTACCGCGTCGAGCTTGGCTATCGCAAAAAAGCTGGAGGTGGCTGGATTTCCCTCGCCTCCTCCGCCGTCGCCCGCGTTCCCTCCCTGCTCCCCAGCGAGCAGATCCTTGATCAATTCGTGCCCTTCTCCCTGGATTCACCCCCCGCTTCTCTGCCCCAACCAGCCAGTCCCTCCCCAGAGCCCACCGACTTCGCCGACTCCGGCCTGCACGAACGTCTTTACCAAAGCGCCACCGCCAACTGGCGCCGCCTCGGACGCGGCTCCGAGGCCTTCCATGAGTTCGGCCTCGACAGCGATTCCTCAGCCTCTGGCGCTGCCCTAAACGCCTCAGGCCTGGGCCTTTGGGCTTCCGGACGCCAGGAATCGGGACGGGGTGGCGTTCCCGCCCGGGCCCGCTCCTTCTGGCTGGTGGCTGACGCCGAACTGATCGTCTACGGAGCCACTGACCCCCAGGCTCGCCTATCCATTGGCGGCGAAGAGGTGCCCCTCTCAGCCGATGGCACCTTCCGCATTCAGGTGCCTTTCCGCGACGGCCAACAGCTCTATCCGATTGAAGCCTGGGCCGCAGACGGTGAACAAAAGCGCAACATCACCATTCACTTTGAGCGCAGCACACCCGAAGAAAATATCAATACCGCCGCAGAAGCAATCAATGAGTGGTTCTAAAGGGGTGCTTGGCAATTTCTATTAGCAAGCAAGCTTTGTAGCTCGGACCAGAAGCCCTCGAAATTGATGGGGTTTGTCATATCCACATCCAGCACCAATGGACCTTCCTCAGGAGTAAAGGGTTGCTGGTCCTGGAGCTGGTGCTCCAGGACTGAAGAATTGGCTTCTGAGGCATCCCCACCCTGCTGCTGACGTTCTGCCAAGCGACGACGGGCCAAGGAGGGGCTGACGCAGCAAGCCAGAATCACCAGGGGAATGGCGCAACGCCGGGCCAGGGCAACCATCACGGCCCGCTGACTGGACTTAAGGAAGGTGGCATCGACCACAGTGCTGTAGCCGGCCACCAGGATCGCCTCGGCGCAGGCAGGCAGCCGTTGCTCGTAAAGGTATTGGCTCACGGCCGGGTCGTAGGCATCAGCCCCCGGCTCGCCGGACCAGCGGGGACCACCGGGGACTCCCCACCGGCCAAATAGGCGGCGTCGCTCGACATCGGAGCGCAGGTGGATCCAACCAGCCCTGTCACAGATTTGCCGGGCCAGGTGGCTCTTGCCGCTGCCAGAGACGCCATGACAGACGAGCAGGGCCTGGGGCATGGTGCCTTCAGTCATGGAGACCTGGGGTGCTGCTGGTTTGCAGCATTGGCGTGCCAGGGCTAAGTAACCGGCTAGCTGGGTCCGCAGCTGAAGGGTTGGGTCACTGTCAGGGGAATCTGGGGATTGGAGCTGGGCAAGCCGCAGGGCCGTCACCTTGGCGCGCACCAGGGCGCGATAGGTGAGATACCAACGCCAAAGATGGAGCCCGTCGTAATCACCACCCCAGGCCAACCAGCCATTAAGCAAACGGGCGGCCAGGCGGGGCTCGGCGACCTGCTCTAGGTCCATGACCAGAAAGGCCATATCGCTGATCGGATCGATCCAGCGCAGGCTCGCATTGAATTCGAGGCAATCGAAAACAACAATTTCGCCGGTCAGCAGGGCCATGTTGCCAAGGTGCAGATCACCGTGGCACTCCCGCACCAGGCCAGCGGCGAGACGTTTCTGGAAGAGCGGTGTGAGTTGTTCAGCCGTCGTCTCCGTCCAATGGCGCAGGGGATCCAGTTCGGCCTTGGCGGTGGACTCCTCCAGCACCTGCAGATTGGCGAGGGCCGGGGCAATCACCATGGCCGCCGAGCCATAGGCCCCCCCTGCGGGAGCCACGGCGGCGGCGTCATGGAAAAGCGCCAGACGCTGGGCCAGGGCATCGATGGCCGAATCGTCCAACCCCTGGCGCTGCAGCACCAGGGGAAGCAGGGCCTCCTGGCCGAATTGGCGCATCTTTACGGCCGCCTCAATCACCGCACCAGGTCCATGGAATCGGGCCTGATCCGGCGGGCCATGGATGTCACACACGCCGAGGTAGATGTCAGGGGCCAATCGGCGATTGAGCCTGATTTCTTCGATGCAGTCCTGGCGGCGCCGGGCGGCGGTGCTGAAATCAACGAAACCGAGTTGCACCGGCTTGCGCAATTTGTAGGCAAAGGGACCCGTCAATAAGATCCAAGAAATATGGGTTTCCAACAGTTGAACCCGTTGCACAGGGTGGTCGTAGGCGGCCGGTTTGAGCAGGGCGGCGATGAGGGGGTCCATCAGGGGCGGGCGGCGGCTTGGGGCATCACCTGAAGCGGGGTCCGCTGCCACCATCCCGCAAGCTCTGTAACCACTGCAAGCTGGGATCCCCCTCAAATTCCGGCGGTAGCGGCTGGGGTTCAAGGGTTGGAGGCGCACGACGCTTTCCCCTGGACCCTGAAGCCTGGGAGGCAGAATTGGGGGCCAGGGCTCGCAGCCAGCGGCTCAGGCCTGCACCCAAAAGCAGCAAAGCCAACAGGGCGACCAGGGCGACGGCCAGCACCCCCGCCAACTGCAGCAGGCCCAGGCCCATAAGGGTCAATCCCTTGATGAGATTGGCGATGGCGGTGCTCACCAGCAGCACCGTATCCAGCTGGGAAGGCAACCGCAGCAGGGCCAGGAGCAGGGCGATGCCTGCAGTCACCAGGAGCAGTCCCATCAGCACCTGACGGAGGCGGCTGATACGCCTACGCAGGACCGGTCGCGAACCGCGGTCAGGCTTCCCCAAGGTGGGATTGGGTAGGTGCAGGTTGCGAGAGCTACGGGGTAGGGACATGGCTTGGCGGAGGAACTCAGGCCTTCAGGGTTCCAGCAGATGGCCGGCCCCTCGCATCCAACGCTCAAATTCCATCAGCACCAACTCGTTGGGGCAATCAATCAGAGACAGGTCGTGGACTGTGCAATCGCCTTGGCCGCCGTGATGCAGCGAAAGATGGAAACGGTCACCGCTGAGGCCACATACTTCGGGATCACTGCGGACGACCACATCAAGATTGGCCCCGAGCCGGGTGACGCGGCGGCGCAGTTCGGACCAGCTCATCACCACAGCTGCGGCTCCCAGGATTTAATCAGGGTAGGAGCAAGCTCCCCTAAGACCTGGAGGTCCGCCTCAGGGGCGATCCGCAGGGGCCGAGGGAGGAGTGGGAGTGAATACTGTTCGGGGAGCGGTGGGAATAGGGGAGGGGGCGGAACGGTCTGGAATCAATCCAGTGGGTTCAGGTGGGGTCGTGGCAGCGTTGCTGGCTGGCCGCTGCGGAGCCGGCGCCGGCAGGGGAGCCAGGGAGGAGAGTCCCGCCGTGAGGACGAGAGCCGCCAGGCCGCCCAGAGGGGCGGCCAGGCGCTGAGCCAGGGGTTCGGCCTGACGCAGTTCGCGGCGGCGCAGCGGTTGAGCCAATGGTTGGGGCAGGGGTGGCTGCAGATGCAGACGGGGATCGAGGCGCAAGCTGTCGAGGACCCGGACCAGATCAGCCAGCTCGGCGTCGTCGAGGTGCACCTCCAGGGGGCCAACGCCCGACTGACCACTCCGCAGCAGCAAGAGATGCTGCCCGGGACCCGCAGGGGCAATCTCGACTGGCTGGGTTGGCGTTCCAAAGGGGCGTGCAAGCCCACTCATCAAATAACGGGCATAGGGCAACACCACGTTGATCAGCGCCACCAAGTGGTCAAGTCGACCCTCCAACTGGGGGCGTCCAGCCCAATCAAGGGTCCAGTTCGTGATGATCCCCAAAGTGTCAGGGGAATGGCCAGCGGAGACATCTGGAAAGCCTTCCAGTTTTAAGACGCAGCTTTGCTGGGAGTAGGCAAGGGTCTGTTTCATCAGAGGTTGGTATCAGGCCACCCCATCGATCAGGCAGGCCCGCAGCCGCTCAAACCCGCCGGGGCCAGCGCCAAGGGCCAGGGCTTGAATCAAGGCTCGCCGTTGACGATGGCCGCTTTCAGGATCAAGGAGGGTCTTGACGCTGCTGCGGCGGGGGTTCATGCGTTCGCGCAGGAGGTCGGAGAGACGGGATTGAAACAGCTGCCAGCGCTGCTCAATAACTGCAGGAGACTCAGCCGTGGAGAGGAGTCCGCGCAACATGGGATAGAGACGATCGGCCATGGTACAGAGAATCTGAATCAGGGCATCGGTCTCCTTGGTTTCCAGGGAACCACGTCGGCAGGCTCGACGCAGGGGATTGTGGCAGCGACGCTTCCACAACTCCACCCGATTGGGAAAGAGTTCGCCGTAGCCAAGTTGCTGGCTCATCCAAACCATCGCCTCACCGCCATTGAAATCGAGGGCCTCGGTGCACAACAACATCAGGTCAAGACGCTCGATGCCCCGGCGGGAAAGGGGGCGTGAAGGGGGGGATTGGATTAATGCCTGGCTCATGGCTGCGATGATGCCAGCGCCGACGGCCGTTCGTCACCGCCGACCGCCGGCTTGCCCCCCGTCCTCCTGAGATGACCAGCAGCTCCGCCAGCCCCGACCTGCGCCGCTGGATCCGCGATATCCCTGATTTTCCCAAGCCCGGCATCCTGTTCCGGGATCTCACGCCCCTGATGCGCGACCCTGGCGGCTGGCGCGAAACTGTGCGCCAACTGGCCGAAATCACCGAGCGACTCAAACCCGACCTAATCGTTGGGATTGAATCGAGGGGATTCATCGTGGGCACCAGCTTGGCCACGGCCCTGGGCCTGGGGTTCGTACCCGTGCGCAAGCCCGGCAAATTGCCGGGCGAGGTGCACGGGGTGGACTACGAGCTGGAATATGGCAGCGATCGTCTGGAAATCCACGCCGATGGCTTTGAGGATTCCCCCCGGATCCTGATCGTCGATGATCTGCTAGCCACCGGTGGCACCGCTGAAGCCTGCGGTCAGCTGGTGCGGTTAGCCGGTGGCGAGATCGTGGGCTTTGCTTTCGTCGTCGAACTGGCCGACCTGGGCGGTCGTCAACGCCTTCCTGCCGGAGTGGCTGTGGAATCCCTGGTTACCTATTGAGGCCCAGCTCAGGTCTGCTGGTCCTGCCAGTCCAAGACCTGTTCAAATTGCTCCAGGCTGATCAGCCCAAAGCGCCAAAGCACCACCGGCAGCGGCGCCTGCTCGACCTCGGACTGGCGGATTCCCATGGCGATCGCGCTCTCACTGAGGCCAAGTTGATTTCGCAAGAAACGCACCAACCCTTGGGCCGGTGGCGGCTGGGGGGAACTGCTGATCACCATGGCTCCGCGGGGCCAGAGAAGGCCGGTACTCCCCCGGGGATGCCGGCACCAGGAACGGAAGCACGAAATGGGGCGGACCAGGGCCCCATGGTCATGGGAACAAGGGCTAGCCAGCGCAGCACCGCAGAATGCCTCAGACCGGTCAAGGCCAGGGCCCGCAGGGGGAGCAGCATGGGCTGACGATTCGAGAACAGCCTTACAAGTAGATCGGTGAGTGCAAGGGTGAGCAGCACATCGGGCCAACGGCGCCGGCCGTAGGCGGCGCCAAGGCGGCCCGGGGCCAGTCGACCAGCGCTGACCTTTTCGGCCAGGTCCATCAACGTCTCAACATCACGCCAGCCCAAGTTGAGGCCTTGCCCCCCCACCGGATGGCAGCGATGGGCGCTGTCTCCGACCAGAACGGTGTTGCCTCGGTGCAGACGCTTGGCCAGTTGGAGGGTGACAGGAAAACAGCGGGGCTGATCGAAGAGAACCTCCGGCTGCAGAAGCTCCGGCAGGGGCCCAACCAGGGCATCGAGAAAGGCCGTATCGCCCAGAGTCTCCAGCTTGCGACAGCGCCAGGCCGGTGCACTCCAAACCAATTGATGACGACCCGCTCCCATGGGCAGCACGGCGAAAGGTCCCTCAGGGCGCAGGATCTCCCAGGCTTGATCAGCCGCAGCCCCCCGCAGGCCCACCTGGGCCGTCAAACAGGCCTGGGCATAGGAATGGTGCCATTGGCCAATCCCCTGTTGACGGCGGGTGGGGGAATCGGCCCCATCCGCTGCCACCACCAGATCGAAGACCTCCCCCTGGCCG
>JBIIRU010000155.1:0-6232 GCA_044341355.1 Cyanobium sp.
GAGCTGGGCACGGTCAGCTTGCTGCCCGATTCGACGTGGTCGGGATTGGTAATGCCGTTGAGCTTCATCAGCCTGGTCATGCTGATGCCGAGGCGATCGGCGATCTGGGAGAGGGTTTCCCCTGGCTGAACCGTGACTTCTGCCGCCAGGCCTGGAAGGGGCAGCACCAAGGCAAAGGCCAGGGCAACAAGGCGGCGGCGCATGGGTTAGGTGAGCAGTTGCCGGCACGTTAAGGGTCCTGCCCACTCCTAACCAGCCCCCCCCGCACCGGCATCGGCGTCGAGGGGGACTCTCAACCCAGCAGGCGCCGAACCAGGGGGAGCTTGCCGGCATAGGGGGGATAGCGGAAAGGCAGGTCGAACCAGAACGACCGGCTCAACACGCTGCGTTGATGGGAGAAGGTGCGGAAGCCAGTTTCGCCGTGGTAAGAGCCAAGGCCACTTTCTCCCACCCCGCCGAATGGCAAGTGGACCAGTCCTGCCTGCATCACCACGTCGTTGAAGCCGACGCTTCCCGAGCTGGAGCTGTCCAGGAGTTGTTGCCGCTCCTTGCTATCGCCGCCGAATAGATACAGGGCCAGCGGATGGGGGGCCCGGCGTACCCGGGCCAGGGCATCCTCCAGATCGTTCACCACGATCAGAGGCAGCAGGGGACCAAAAATCTCATCCTGCATTAAGGGATCCTCCTCCGGTTGATCCACGGCGATCAAGGTGGGTTCGATGCGGCGGCGGCGGCGATCACTGCCGCCGCCCAGCAGGATTTGTCCCTTTTGCCGGGCGCCCAAAAGCAGCCCTTCGAGGCGCTGAAATTGCCTCTCGTTGACGATCTGGCCGAGATCGTCGCTGTTGAGCGGATCCTTGCCATAAAGGCGCTCTCTCTCCTCGGCGAAGGCTGCGATCAGGGGGGCAACGGCCTCAGCCACGACCAGCAGATGGTCGGGGGCGACGCAGGTTTGGCCGGCATTAATACCCTTGCCCCAGACCAGCCGCCGCGCTGTGGTTTGCGGGTTTGCTCCAGCCAGCACGATCGCCGGACTCTTGCCCCCCAGTTCCAGGGTCACCGGCGTCAGATGGCGGGCGGCGGCGGCCATCACCAGCCGGCCGACCCGGCCGCCACCGGTGAAAAAGATGTGATCGAAGCGCTGTTCCAGCAGCGTGGTCGCCGCTTCAGCGTCCCCCAGCACTACCTGAACATGGTGGGGGTCGAAATGACGGGCCACCGCAGCGGCCATCCAGCTAGCCGTATGGGGGGCGTGTTCCGAGGGCTTGAGCACGGCGGTGTTTCCCGCAGCCAGGGCGCTGACCAGGGGATGCAGGCAGAGCTGCAGGGGATAGTTCCAGGGGCCCAGGATCAGAACGCAGCCGAGGGGTTCGGGGTGGATGGCGGCTCGGCCCGGCAGTGCCCAGCCGGGAAGCCCCACGGAACGGGGTCGCATCCAGCGCCGCAGGTGCTTGCGGGTCAGGGCCAGTTCCTGCCGCACGGCCACCAATTCGAAGTGGGCCTCCAGTTCGGGTTTGCCGAGGTCAGCGGCCAGGGCGCTCGTGGCCTCGTTTTCCTCCACCTGCAGCAGATGTTGCAATCGATCGAGCTGCCCCAGCCGCCAGGCCAGCGGCCGGGTCTCGCCGCGCTGCACCAGGCCGCGCATCGTTTCGATCGCAGGAGCGGGGGCTTCGGAGCTGGGCAAAGGGGCCATGGCGTTAGCTGCCACCGGGGGATGGGGCGAGGACAATTGGGTTGGCACGAATCTGTCAGCTAAGCGGGCCTGGCGGCCCTGAGGTAGCCATGGCCACAGTTGTGCTCTGCCACGATTTCGGTACTGCGTCACCCACCCCACCGGAGGCCGACCTTTGGCTGATGCCGCTTCACCGCTTCAGGATCCCGCCGCGTTGACGGCACCGCCGGCGTTGCGCCGCCTGGACCAGGCCCTCTTCGATGCGGTTGCCGCCGGGGCCCTCAGTAGTCCACGCCGGCGCCTGAACCACAATCTGCACAGCGCCCCAGACCTGGTGCAGCGCTTTTTGAATGTGCTGCAACCCGGCACCTATGTGCGTCCCCATCGCCATCTGCGCCCCAACCCCGGCGAGGGCTTTGAATGCTTTGTCATGCTTCAGGGGGTCATCGGTCTGTTGTTGCTGGATGACCAGGGCACGGTGCTGCACATCGAACGGCTGGAGGCCGGCGGTGATGTGCGGGGCATTGAGTTGCAGGAAGGCCATTTCCACACCCTTGTGGCCCTGACCCCTGCTGCCGTCATGTTCGAGATCAAGCAGGGGCCCTACGTGCCTACGGCCGACAAGGATTTCCTGACCCAGTTTCCCCTCGAGGGCACCGCGGAGGCCCAGGCCCAGGAACGGGCCTGGCGATCCCTTTTCTAGCCCCAAGGGGACCAGACCTAGGCGCGATGCTCCCCGGGTGGGTCCGCCAAGGCTTCGCGACGGCAAAAACTGCAATGGCCCCAGAGGGCCAGTTCACCCGCAGGGGCTGGACTGCCGCAGGCCGGGCAGGGGCCGCCTTGGCCATGCACATCGAGTCGACTGGGATGGGCGGCCCAGATGGCAGCTTCTTCTTGCATGGCAGGGGGCGGCATGGGACCCGGGTGGTGTTGTTGCACGATCACCTCTCGCACCTCAAACCCAGCTCCACGCAAGGCCCCCAGCAGCATGTGGCGGTTGTATTGCAGGGCCTGGAGCCAGGGGCCGGGAGCTGCCCCCACCGTCAGGCGCCCAGCCCTCAAGGAAAGGGGTCGGCAGTGGGGTGCCAGTTGGGGACCGGCCAGGCGCGGCCAGGCCAGCCACAGGGCGGCCAGATGGCCCTGCCGTTGCCAGGATTGCCCTAAATCTTCAAGGCATGCGGCCAGGGCCACGGCCGGTGGCCTCCGGGCTGGCAGCAGCACCGAAACCTCGCCGATCCGTTGGCTTCGGTTGCTCTCATTCGCTGGACCCGGGACGGAACGCCTGGAAGCTTTGGCCATGGAATCGACCGTAGGGCGAAGCCAGGCCCCTGGTATGCCTCCGCCCCTTGCATTGGCCCATTTCAAGGGAGCAAGGGTGGATCCTCTGCAAGTTTTGAGTGAGGCAGTGGGCCATTCATCGCTAAGGTTCAGGGCCTGCCCCCCTTATCCCAAACCATGGGCTTTTTCGACAGGCTCAGCCGACTGCTGCGCGCCAACCTCAACGACATGGTCAGTAAGGCCGAAGATCCGGCCCTGATCTTGGACCAGTCTGTGGCCGACATGCAGGCTGATCTGATCAAACTGCGCCAGGCCGTCGCCACGGCGATCGCCAGCCAGAAGCGGATCCAGAACCAGGCGGAGCAAGCCGAAAGTCAGGCCACAACCTGGTACGAAAGGGCCGAGTTGGCTCTCAAGAAAAGCGAAGAGGACCTTGCCCGTGAGGCCCTGGCCAGGCGTAAGACCTACCAGGAAACTTTCACGGCCCTCAACAATCAGCTAAACAGCCAGGCCGGCCAAGTCGACACCCTTAAGAGGAGTCTGACGGCCCTTGAGGCCAAGATCGCTGAGGCCAAGACAAAGAAAGAAATGCTCAAGGCCCGCGCCCAGGCGGCCCAGGCCCAGGAGCAGCTGCAGAGCGCGGTCAGCAATCTCGGCACCAACTCCTCGATGGCTGCCTTCGAGCAGATGGAGGAGAAGGTGCAGGTTCTCGAGGCCCGCAGCCAGGCTGCTGCAGAGCTGGCTGGTGCCGATCTGGAAAGTCAATTCGCCAGTCTGGAGGGGGGCAATGATGTGGACGACGAGCTGGCTGCCCTCAAAACCCGGCTCGAAGGGGGCGCCCATCCGATTCAGCTTCCGGCCCCCAATGGTCCCGTTCCCCAGTTGCAACCCGTGCAACAGCAGGAAGTGAACGCCGAGCTTGAAGAACTGAAAAAGTCCATCGACAAGCTCTGAGCTCAAAGTCATCTGATCTACAAGTCAGGGGGATATCCTTGCCGGCCTCCCGAATGGGTCCCCCTGCTCCATACAATCCAAGTACGCCGCGTTTAGGCCCTTGGTTACCGATTCAACCAGCGCCGCAGTGCTGGATGTCACGGATTCTTCTTTTGCCCGAGAGGTGCTCGAATCTCCGTTGCCCGTTTTGGTGGATGTCTGGGCGTCCTGGTGTGGCCCTTGCCGTTTGATGGCTCCCTTGATGTCATGGGCCGCTGAGACCTATGGCAGCAAGCTCAAGGTAATCAAATTGGAGGCAGACGATAACCCCGTCAGTCGCGATACCTACCGAATTCAAGGTCTTCCCACCCTGCTCGTGTTCCGCGCTGGGGTGGAGGTTGCCCGCCAGGAGGGGGCCATCGCCAAACCCCAGTTGATCGCTTTACTGGATGCCCATATCTGAGCGGGTGGCCCAGTTGGGCAGCGGCGTCTTCAGCCGCAATGACGCCCGCAAGCTGGCCTATGCCCAGGGCTATAACGGGGCACAGGGGTGCTTGGGCGGCAGCCCTGCGCTGCTCGACCTTTCCCTGGGCTCCACTGATCTGCCGCCACCGCCGGCGGCGATTGAGGCGATCGCCCAACGCTTGCATCACCCTGCCAGTGCCTCGTACTGCCTGCACGGCGCCACCTTGCCGTTTCGCGAGGCGGTAGCGGCCTGGGCCTTGCGTCGCTTTGACATCACAGTTGATCCTGAAACCGAGGTCCAGCTGCTGGTGGGTTCTCAGGAAGCCACGGCCCATTTGCCTCTTGTAGTCACCGATCCGGGCGATGGTGCCTTGCTTCTCGATCCTTGTTATCCCTCCCACCGGGGCGGGCTGGTGTTGGCCTCGGTGCGCCCCACCCTCCTGCCCCTGCGCGTCGATCAGGGGTGGCGCCCCGATTACGGCCAACTGCCAACCAGCGTCTGGGACCAGTTGAAATTGATGGTGCTGGGGTTTCCCCACAACCCCACGGCCACCACCGGCGACCAAAGCTGGCTGGATGGCGCCATGGCTCGCGCCATCGACCATGACATCGTGCTGGCCCACGACAATCCCTATGTCGACCTCGCCTTGGAGGGGGAGGCGCCGGCCCTGTTGCGCCATCCGGATTGGCGGCGCCAGGGTATTGAATTCTTTTCGTTCTCCAAGAGTTGGTGTCTTGGCGGCTATCGCTTGGCTTTCGCCATCGGGGCTGCGCCCCTGATCGCCGGCCTGCGCCAGCTGAAATCTGTGGTCGATTTCAACCAGTCCCTGGCCCTTCAGGCCGGGGCCATTGCTGCTTTGGAGCAGGCGCCCCATTGGCCCCAGCAGCTGCGTGAGGTGTACCGGCTGCGGCGCGATGGCATGGTGCGGGCCCTGGCGGCCGCCGGTTGGAGCGTGAGCCAGCCGTCGATGGCCCTCTATCTCTGGCTGGAGCTGCCGCCGGTGGCCAAGGAGCGGGGGTTGGATTCCGAGGGTTTCTGTGCCGCCCTGTTGGAAGCGACAGGAGTCTGTCTGACCCCTGGCATCGGTTTTGGCCCCGGGGGAGAGGGTTGGCTGCGGTTGGCGTTGGTCCATCCCCTGCCGCAACTGGAGGCCGCTGCCGTT
This sequence comes from Cyanobium sp., assembly GCA_044341355.1. Taxonomy (GTDB): domain Bacteria; phylum Cyanobacteriota; class Cyanobacteriia; order PCC-6307; family Cyanobiaceae; genus Cyanobium. The sequence goes on from JBIIRU010000155.1 coordinate 5,512, forward strand.
CGCATGGGGGCCTGGTTGGGCCAGCTGTGATCGGCCGCCTCGGTGCCGCCCGCAGGTTCCTGGGGCCTGGGCATGCTTCTGGGTCAGCTGATGATCTTTGTGCCTGGCATCTGCGTTATGTGCCGGTTTGTGGCAGCACCGAACGCCTTTTGGACGACTGGTTGACCCAAGCGCCTTGCGCCCAGGGACCTCGGCTGCGGGCTCCGCTGGGCTTGCTAGCGGGCCAGCAACGCTTTGGTCGTGGTCAACGCGGACGTAGCTGGAGTTCACCGCCCGGGGGCGTCTGGCTGAGTGCCGCCCTGCCCTGGCCCCCAGAGCCCCTCGGGGCCGCCGCGGTCGGACTGGCGGTGGCGGTGGGTTTGGCCTTGCAATTGGAGGACCTGGGCCTCCCCGTGCGCATCAAGTGGCCCAATGATTTGTATTTGCTTGGGCCCAGGGGGGCCATGGCCAAGCTGGCCGGGGTGTTGCCCGGCCAAAGACTCCAGGGCCATCAGGTGCGCTGGGCCAGGGTGGGTGTGGGGTTGAATGGCCGCAATCGGTTCCCCAGGGGGGGCACCAATGTGGCGATGGCGGCGGGCCGCCACCACGCCTGCCCCTGGCGCCTCAGCGCCCGGGTTCTGCGGGCCCTTGATTGGGCCATGGCCTGGGCGGACCGTCCCGAGGCGGTGAGGGTTCTGGCGGAGCAGCGTCTGTGGTGGCCAACCCAAGCGATCCAGCTGGA
>JBIIRU010000381.1:0-21431 GCA_044341355.1 Cyanobium sp.
TCCCGTTCCCTCGATTGTTGTCGTTGTACCCACTCTTGATTCCTATCTATTGCTGCCTCGGCTGGTTTCTTCTTTGCAGCAACAAACATGGCCCCATTGGAGCGTCATGTTCATCGATGGTCCAAGTCAGCCTGCGCACCGCTGCTGGATCGAGGATCTTTGTGCCCTTGATCCCCGCTTTCAATGGCGGCCTCAGGATCCAACCGAGCCTGGCATCTTCGGCGCCATGAATCGAGGTTTCGCCCTGGCGACCCATACGGAGGACTGGCTGTTGTTCTGGGGGAGTGATGACTGGGCCGCCTCTCCCCAAGTCTTCGAGACGATTGTCAATGTACTGCAGGCTGCCTGGAGTCGGGGCGGCGATCCCGATCTGTTGGTGGCGACGGGTCGCTATGTCAAGCCCACCGATGCTGCCGCTGTAACCCCGCTAACCCTGGGGCGCCGCAGTGTTTTTCGCTGGAGTCACTCCTTTCGCCGCTCCCTATTTCTCGGCTCCACGCCACCCCATCAAGCCAGCCTCATCGGCCCTGGGGCTCGTCAACATCTTGCACGCTATGCGTCCGGCTTCCGGCTTGCCGCCGATCTTGATTACTTTCTCCAGCTTTCACGCTGGCCCGGTCTTGAGGTCGAATGCATCGACCTCGAACTAGTGCATATGCAGTCGGGAGGGGTCAGCGGGCGCGAACCGCGACGGCGTTTTCAGGAGGTACGCCTTGCTTATGGCAGGGCATTTGGTTGGCTTTGGTGGCTGCCTTATGGATTGCGCTATGCGCAGCGTATAACTAGCATATTAAAACAATGAGTGATGTTCTGCTCTTCGGCGCAACTAGCCCTTCGGGTCTGGCTTTCCTTCAGGCAGCGCGACACCTGTCGGTCACAGTCGCCGGCCGGCGTCCGCCACAATCCTTTGCTGACGTGCCCTTCCAGCTTTGTGATCTGCGGACAGCCGACTCCCTGGAACAACCCCTTGAAGGAATTCTGGTGAGTTTTGCCCCCCTATGGGACCTGGCCCCTTTCCTGGCGAGGTTGGCGGAGCAGCGCCCGGGGCAACTCGCCGGAGTCAGGGGTGTTGTTGCCTGTTCTTCCTCTTCGGTGATCACAAAACGTTTTGCCTTCAATCGCTTCGATCGGGATTTGGTGCAGCGTCTGAGCGATTCCCAGGATAGCTTGATCCGTACTTGTAAAGATCTGGGATTGCCCTGCACGATTGTTGCACCGACCTTGATCTACGGCCGGGTCGGGGCCCTTGGCGACCGCAACCTGAGTCAGCTGCTGCGATGGATGCGTAGATTTCCATTGTTGCCCTTACCAGCCGACACCGGCTTGCGCCAGCCCATCCATGCCAGTCAGCTGGCAGCTGTGGTTCGAACACTCGTCATGCCCTTGGTTCGCCAAACCGATGTAGCTGCGACGAGTGAGATAATCGCGGTAGGCGGAGATGACACTCTTACCTATCACCAACTACTGCTACGTCTTCAACAACAATGTGAAGCGTCTGATCGAGCACGGGGCTGTCGATTAGTCCCTATGCCTAGCTGGCTATTCCGTGGTTTAGCGGCTCCCCTGCTGTTGGCGGCGCCTAAAGGCTTCGAAGCTGTGATGCGTATGCAGGTTGATCTTGCAGGTTTTCTCCCTTCCCATCGACTGGTTGGTGAGGATCCGCGACCTTTCCCAGTGCTGCCCGTTTAGCGTTGAGGCGTGTGTTCTTCCTGCGTCGTCTATTACCAGGCTTGGGGCTGGGATTGCTCCTCTGGTGGATGTGGCCTAGGAGTCCCATGCCGATAACAGCAGGCGGTCCCCAGGTCATCACCGTTTTTGTCGAAGATCCCTGGCGTACTTTCAGCGCCATCCAACTGCACCAAAGACGACCGGGCTCGATTCTGGTTATGCAAGGATCCCCACGATTTCAAGAGATTAACCACAGTCAACTTGTGCGTTATGGGCAGTGGCCGCCTGAGATGAGGCCTCCTGTGATTCTCACCGCAGGTTGCGACACTTTTGGTCAGTTGACTACCCTCGCTATCTGGTTGAGTAACCAACCAGGCCATGGTGATGTGACTATTGTTACCAGTCAAGCCCATCTTGGGCGTGCCCTGGCGATTGGCCGCATCGTGTTGGGTTCCCTGGGGTGGTCGGTTACCGGGGTCGCCGCTGCCACGGGAGATAATCGTCCTGAAACCCCCCTGCGAACCCTGCGTGACCAGATCCGCGCCCAGCTCTGGCGAACTACCCGCTGGAATCCCATCCCTGTGAATCGTCCCTGTCTGTGACTCTGCCTGCTGCGCTGCTTTTGTTACTTTCCGGATTCCTTTCCTGGTTGTTGCTTTGGTGGCTAGTTCCGGCGCTGAGAAAGCGCCTTCCTGACATCCCCAATGCCCGCAGTTCGCATCGCTGCCCGACTCCACGAGGTGGTGGCTTGGCTTTTGTTGTTGTGGCAACTCTGCTGACCCCATTGTTTGCTCAAGGAGCCACTGCTTGGATTCCTGTGGTTTGCACCCCATTGGCCCTGGTTGGGATTCTGGATGACCGTTTTAATTTACCAGCTTTATGGCGCTATCTAGCTCAAATCTTGACTGCGATCGCTCTAATAGCAATGGCCACTTTACCTTTGCCATTATGGAGCTTGCCCTTGGTGCTATTAACTGTCACCGCTATAATTAATTTTTTCAATTTCATGGATGGCCTTGATGGCCTTCTAGCGAGTTGTGGTGCTGTCTTGATGTTGGCATCGGGCCAATGGATTATGGCTGGTGCACTTTTAGGATTTTTGCTATGGAATTGGAGTCCAGCCCGAATTTTTATGGGCGATGTGGGAAGCACATACTTAGGTGCAGTTTTTGCAGGGCTTGTGCTACAGAGGCACCAACCTCTTGAAGCCCTACTGCTTTTGTTGGTCGCCTCGCCCCTCTTGGCTGATGCGGTTATTTGTGTCTTAAGGCGTTGGCACGCTGGCCAGCAAATCTTTCAGGCCCATCGTTTGCATCTTTACCAACGTCTTCATAGCGCTGGCTGGCCCCACGCCAGGGTTAGCCTTCTTTATTTACTTATGATCACTTTGTTAGCATTTTGTCTTTTCTACGCTCTGCCTTTGCCAACCATGGTTGCGGCCGTGCTTGCGGTACTTGGACTTGGATTATGGCTGGATCGAAAGCAAGCAGCTTCCTTTTCAGGTTCAGCTGCAAAGGAAGCGTGCTAAAGTATTCAGGAAATGAATTCGTTTTCAAGGCCGCTCCATAGCAGCCCAACTTTCGTAAACATATTGGCTTCTCATATTTTCATGAATTATTCTACTTTCCAATACCAATTTTTGAATATTATCTTAACCAGCCCTTTGTAATCTCTATAAAGTAATCTCATTAATTTTCCCATGTCCTTCAACTTTCTTCCCCCAGCAGTCGAATCTTTAGAGTCTTCCAATATCTCATTTGAATCCAAATCACCTTTTCCCGAAATTAGTTTGCTTAAATCTTCTAGGTCCTTGGTCTTGCTCCGGCGTTTGGTTCTGATTGGCTTTGACAGTCTACTAATTGTTATTGCTTTTCTCGGCTCACTACTTTTAGTCAGATCGCCAGAAACCCTTTTTATAGCTACATCTAAGCTTCTTCCTATCGCAGTTGTAAGTGGTCTTTCGATCTTACTTATTTCGGGCTGGTATCGAGGATTAACTCGTTATGCCGGGAGTCATTCTCTCTACGTGTTGATTCCAAGAACTGCGTCTATGGTTATACTGATGATGATCTTCAGTTTTTTACTGGCTATCAATTTGCCGCTGGGTTCCTGGTTTCTGTACTGGACTTTCTTTACCGGTGGAGCAATAGCTACTCGAATTGTCATGCGTGATTTGCTAATACAACAATTATCACGACAAAGTTTCATTCAGTCACCTGAAGTAGCCAATAATGCAACAATGATTTATGGTGCGGGTTCGTTTGGCATGGAGTTATTTACTGCTCTCCGCAATGATCCAAGGTTTCGTATAATAGGATTTTTGGACGACAATTCAGTCTTGCATGGTCGAACACTTCAAAATCTAAGCATAGATAATCCCGCTCGGTTGCCAGCACTTATTGAGCGTCACAATATACGTAAAATTCTCTTGGCATTGCCTTCAATATCTCGAACGCGCAAACGTTTATTAGTTGATCAATTAACTCATTCTGGTCTTGAGGTTCTTTCTATTCCCTCCCTATCTCAGTTGGCGGGAAAAGAGAGAATTGTTAGTGATCTTCAAACAGTTGCTATTGAAGACTTGTTGGGGCGTGAACCATCTATACCTGATCCAACTCTTCTTAAAGCAAGTGTTTTTGGGAAAGTAGTTCTCGTAACTGGAGCTGGGGGCTCAATCGGAAGCGAGCTATGTCGTCAAATCGTTAAATTGGGAGCATCAAAGTTACTTTTGTTAGAGCAGAATGAATTTGCCCTTTACGCTATAGACAATGAATTGCGTTCAAAAAATAAATCAATTCTTATCTTTCCCATTCTGGGAGACGTGAGTAATTCAAAACCTTTAACAGCCCTTTGCATTAAGCATGGTGTTCAAACTTTATTTCATGCTGCTGCTTATAAACATGTTCCCATGGTAGAATCAAATATTTGTTCAGGCGTGTCTAACAATATTCGCTCGACCCGATCCGTAATTGATGCTGTTATTTTAGCTAGAGTTGAAAGGCTGACACTTATTTCCACAGATAAAGCAGTTAGGCCAACCAATGCCATGGGAGCCAGTAAGCGCATTTGTGAGATGATGATTCAATCTGCTGCATCCTCTTGCGGATCTGATGGTCCAATAATGGCAATGGTAAGGTTTGGTAATGTGTTGGGATCTTCTGGATCAGTTATCCCATTGTTCCACAAACAGATCTCTGCGGGCGGACCAGTAACTGTTACTCACCCCGCAGTTACCCGCTATTTTATGACAATCCCTGAGGCCGTTCAATTAGTATTACAAGCCACCGGAATGGCCAAAGGTGGTGATCTCTTCCTGCTTGATATGGGAGAACCTGTTCGAATAGCCGATCTTGCTCGTCAAATGATAGAACTCTCTGGCCTTCGTCTGCGAGATGAACAAAATCCGGATGGAGATATATGTATTCAATATACAGGTCTTAGACCAGGTGAAAAATTATACGAAGAACTACTGATTGACACCCAAGACCAACCTACTAGTCATCCTCTTATTCGACGAGCTTGTGAGCCAAATCCTTCCGATTGTCATCTTCTTCCACTTTTAGATGAGCTTGAAAATGCCCTAAGCCGTTGGGATGATAAAGGTACATCTGACTTGCTTCTGCGGCTTGTGCCAGAGTACAATAGAGATAACCGTTCGCAAGGATCCCCATAATATGGATTTTCCGTCAATGCTAACCCTCTTCAAGTCATCCTGGAAGCGTTATGTTCCACCACTCACGCCTCGTAACGCGTGGCTGTTTATCGCAGCTACTGTTGCAATTCAGAATATTGTTGTATTTCATACTAGCCAAAATGAGTCAATGACAGTATTTTCTATTTTGATATGGGGCGGTATACTTATTTGCATGGAAAATCTTATTGATGAATTACATCCTTCGCCGAACTTTGTTGTAGCTCTTTTTGCTTCGCTATTGTTGTTGTTTGTGTTGTTCAGAACTTCGCTTATTTTGTATTCTGATGGAGTTTTGTTTCTTATGCCACCAATAGCTGTTATTGCCCTTGTTCTTTTGGTAAAAGAACCCCGATCACTCCATGAGTTCAGTGACTCATTGTTGTGTGTATTATTGTTTCCGGCATATGCATTATTAAATCGAATAATACCCGAAGGTCCCTTGAGCTTGTTGACTGCTAAAGGTGCAGCTTTTTGGCTGTCTATTTTAGGATTAGAACCTATGGTTAATGGACGAGATGTTTTGCTCAAGGATGGAGGTGTAACTGTCTTGGGTGCATGTAATGGTCTTGATATGATTGCTCAAGTAGTTTGCATTTCAATTATCTTTCTACTTGCATTTCGGTTGCGATCTCTAACTTCACGTTTCCTAGTTCTTTCCCTAGCACCTTTGATTGGATTGTTTTCTAATACTATCCGAATTGCTTTGCTTACAGTTATTAGTGCTAGTGGATCAGGTAAAGGTTATGGATTTTGGTTTGATTTTTTCCACAAAGACACTGGATCTTTGATTTTCTCAGGTTTAGCTGTTTTTATTTTTGGTTCTCTTTATATGAGATTGCTTGAAAATGAGCTTGGACCTGGATCCCTTGCAGTTGAAACTTCTCAAGATATTAACTCTGAGAAATGATATATGAGATATCCTAACCTGACAAAATTTTATTGCTTTTTAGCTATCGTTTCAACACTATCAGTGATCCATTCAATGGTATTTCCTAGGAAGCCTCAGGCCTCCAGAATTTCATCAGAAAAAATTAATCTTTTTGTCTCTAATGTTGCAGCTAATGGAAATTTTGTTAAAATCTCTAATGTAAAACCTGATCATTCCGACTTTAATATTTCCCACTCACCAATTGTTCATTTTAAGATTAACTCAAACTCCAACTTATTTTTGGCTAATGTACAAGTAAGAGATCCAGTTGATTTTAGTTTATCTTTTATTACTGAAACAATTAAGTCACTTAAATTAGATCCGTCTGCGATAGAAAGTAAGCAACCTCCCTTTTACCTTTCTAAACAAAATAAGCCTGAAAGGACTTTTCAGACATGTTTTGTTTCAGGTAGTTCCTCACCATCTATCTTCGGTTTAAATCATGTACAACTGACTTCCGCAGTAGATCAAGTTAAATCTATTGAAGATAATTTTGGCTTGAAACGTTTTTTGGGTTTGAGACCAAGTCGTAGTTATCAATGCATGTTAGTCACACTTAAATCAACATTGCCTCGTGCCGAAAGCTCCCAGCTGTGGCTTGATTTACTTAAAAAACTTCAAATAACCTTTGATTACGACAATATTTAACTATGTTTTTTTGGAACAAACGTCAAAAAAAACCAGGCAACCAAAGCAAGCCTATTTTGTCTGAGGACCTTATTTATAGTCAGCCTTTATCCTATAGTTGGATTCTTAATCATCAGTTGGCTATTGGACCAATGCCTAGAAGATCATTCCAATGGAAGCAGTTAGAAGACGTAGGATTTAAGACCAGATTTAGCTGCTGCTATCCCTATGAAAATGTATTTGCACCGATTCCTATCGATTGGGCATCGGCGAATATTCCTTTGCCTGACCACCGACAACAGGAACTGCTAGATATTGACAAATTAATGTTAGCTTTAAGTACTGCAGAACAGTTAGTTCTTACGTCTGCGCCTGTATACCTTCATTGTTTCGCTGGACAAGAAAGATCTTCTTTGCTAGCAGTGGGATTAACTGCAAAACTAAAAAATATTGATTTGTTGTCAGCTTTGGAATGGGTAAGAAGATGTCATCCAATTTCAGCACCAAGTTATGAGTATCTTGAGATGCTTGATAAAATCTTAAAATAAAATTTAGGAACAATTAAAAATATTAGTATTGTTAATGCATTATCTACCACGACGTAATATCCTTTGAATCCAAGAATTTTTCTCTGTAATTTTATTCAAAGTTGGATTTGATTGATCAGGGTCTGTTGGCATTGAAGACTCTGATATATATCTATCTTGTTCATTTTTAGTTCTTTTTGAAGTAATATAACTTCCGGATTCAGGATTTTTGTTGACGTAGCTGTCTTTATAGGCATAGGCATAGTGATAGTAGTATCCATACTCATAGCCATAATCATTGAGACGGCTTGGGAAATTAACTTGATTGCAAATTATGCCCAACAGGTCAACACCAGTTGCTTTGATGCGACGTGTTGCTTGTGGGGCAAGCATTCGACTTCCTTTGCCAAGGCCAACCAGAAAAAGAATACCATCCAGTTTTTCACCCAATAGAATTGGATCGGAAAGCATTGAACATGGGGGTGTGTCAAAGAGAATAATGTCATAGTCTGTCATTGACCTAAACTCGTTAACCACTTCGGTACATCTGTTTGAATTCAGAAGTTTCGCAGGATCGGGTGGCTTAGGACCGGCTGGTAGCACATCAAGATTATCTTGAATTTTGATAACTAAGGAACTTATTGGGATATTTGAGTTCGATAGAACTGAAGAGAATCCTTCACCGGAAGCAATCCCAAAATATCGAGTTTGCATTGGCAGACGCATGTCAGCATCTACAACTAGAACTTTTAAGCCAAGATCTGATAGTGTTCGTGCAAAAATACTTACTGAAGTTGATTTGCCTTCGCCCTGACTTGAGGATGTGACGCCTACTAGTCTGATGTTATGGTCCGCCCTCAATAGTCGAAAGGTGGTGAAAAGGCTTCGCAAGGATTCTTTGATTGCAAACCTTTCGCTGACAGTCATCTTGGATATGCTTGTAGCAATATCTACTCCAGGCTCTAAAGGTAGATACGGAATTAAACCCAATACAGGCAGCTGTAGTTCTTTTTCTACCTCCATGGGAGTATGGTAAACGTTATCTGTTTTTTCGCGAAGCATTGCAGCTCCTATGCCTGAAAGTAATCCAAGTAACAAGGCTTGAAGAATATTTCTTTTAATGTCAGGCTCTACAGGCGTATCTCCAAAATTAGGGGGAGAAATGATTTGCCATGGAGTAATAAACCGTGAGCGTTCAAGCCTAAAATTTTCTCTGGCTTTGAGATAAGAAGTATAATTGGTTCTTGCGTCTGTTAGCTTTGATATAATGTTTTCGTACTCTTTTAAAATTTTAGGGCTATTTTTAAAATTGCGATTGTATAGCATTATTTGTCTGTTTACTTCATCTTGCTGAGACCTATTGGCAAATAATTTGGCGCGAATAGAATCTGCTTTTTGTGATTCTACAACTGGAAGAAGCGCATTTTTTCTGGCTAGAATTGATTGAACAATGGGGGAATCTTCTTTGTAGGTTGCACGAGCTTGGGCAAGCTGCGTCTCGAACTCATTAAGCTGATCTGAAGGTGTTTTTACTTTATCTGAATTGCCGTCTGTTTTCTCTTGTCTGCCTGGAATAAGTGCGCTATTCTCCCCTAATTGAGTAATGGCAGATGGGGCACCACTTGGAGTAAAGGTTAGTTGGCCTGAATTGACAGAATTGAGTTCACTTTCTAGTTGGGCCTGCTCAAGTTGTAGTCTTTGCCACTCAGTGGCGAGGTCATTACGGCGTGTTTCAATTGTGGAGACCATGGCAATTGGATCCATCATCTTATTGGTTTCACGGAAGCGGCTTAGCTTGTTTTCCAGTGTGGTTACTTCCCGCAAAATTGCGGGAGCTTGCTGGTCAAGATACTTGACCCCTGAATTAAGGGTTGCTTGGCGTTGTGAAAGAGAAAAGGCAACATAGTCGTTCGCTAATGCGGAAAGCACAGCTTTGCCTTTCGTCGGATCTGGCCAGCGAAGATCAACTTGAATTACGTTTTGGACGCCTGCCGTATCCATGCTGAGATTTTTAATAATCTCTTCGTTCGGCAAGCCAAGTCTAGTCGCGACGGGGGATGTTAGGTAGGGGCTGCGTAAAAGTACCATCAGGCTTGGGACATCAATTTTTTGTTTATATCTTGCAATCGCTTCTAATTTACCTCCGTCTCCTGATACTGGCGAACCACTTTCGTCAAATGGACTGCTTATTTGCAGCATGAAAGATCCTTGGTAAACAGGACTGAATATGCGTTCTCGAATTGTATTAAGAGCTAGGGCCCCAGAAACAAGTGCAGAAGTGAAAAGAAAAAGGGTTTGTCTGCGCTTGATAGTGCGAAGCAGATTTTGGATGCCGCTTTCTTTGCTTTCGCCAGAGAATGGGGATAAGGCTTGATTACTTTGCTCCGCAGCTCGGCTTTCCACGTCTGGAGTACCCAGGGGAACAAGTCCACCTAACGTTGGGTCGCCCCCGGGTGCTGGAAGCAGGGGCGCACCGGCTCGGGTCACGGCAGATCATCTCAGATTCTCCTATCCTAGAACCATTCCAGTCCCTCAAGGCTTCGTTGCGGACCGGTTTTGCTTTCGGGCCTAGGGCACACCAGTCTGTATCGGTTAAGGTTCCTCCACGAACTTGCGCTTTTCGTGCGGAATTCCAGTCTTGACAACCAGTTTCAGATCCTCTCCCTCGGCTTTCTTTGGCCTCGGCAGCATGGCTTGAGGCGTTTGGCGGCCCTTTCTGCGACCGCTTCCCTTGTAGCCTCGCCCGTGAGCCTATTAGCGGCTCCATCGGCAGGATCATTGCCTGCTGCAGATCCAGGCAACCCGAGCTCGCGTCCTCAAATCAAGCAAGCGCCGATCCCCAATTCATCAGTGCCTGTTTTGTTGGATCTAAACCAGTCTCCTGGGCCGATGCCCACGGTTGAGCGATCGCTTACGCTTCCTGAGCTGTACAGTGATCTTTATACTCTAGGTCCTGGTGATGGATTACAACTTACTTTTTTGGATCCGGAAGCCAAGTCCCTAAACGGTGCCTTCGGTATTTTGGCTGATGGCACCACGACATTACCGCTAGTTGGTTCTGTCCAACTCATTGGCCTCACCATCGGTCAGGCAACACGTTGGTTGACCTCTCTGTACGCCAAGCAGCTGGTTCGTCCTCAGTTAACTCTGACTCTTACAACTCCCAGGCCAGTCAAAGTAACCATTGTGGGTGAGGTTACCCGTCCTGGTCTTTACCCTCTTGGTTCATTCTCCAATCCTGTAGAGGCCATTCAAACCGCAGGTGGTGTAACGGTTAATGCTGATGTCCGCAACATTCTTTTGCGGCGGCTAGCTGGTAAAGCGGGGGCTCAAAAGGAGACAACTTTAAATCTTGCAGATCTTTTTGTTAATGGCAATCAACTGCAAAATCCTGTGTTGTTCGATGGAGACACTATTGTAGTATCTCGCGCCATACAGCCTATCCCTGAGGAAGTCTTGGCGATTGGTCAAACCAATCTGGCTCCCCCCACCATCAGTGTGACCGTCATTGGTGAGGTTAAGTCACCTGGAACCGTCGCCTTACCTGCCAACACCCCACTCATCGAAGCCCTATTCAGATCAGGAGGATTGATTCGACGTCGCGCTCAGAAGAACCATATTGAATTGGTACGCTTCAACCGTAACGGCACCACGACTCGCCAGTTTTTTTCTTACAAAGATGATCTAGCTGTTTCTAATCTGTCTAACCCACCCTTGCGAAATGGTGACACAATAATTGTTCGCAGCAACCTTTATGGTAAAGCTCTCACGTTTCTGAACGATCTGGCTGAACCGTTAGGAGCCCTTAACAGTATACTGAACTATGCCAACTATTGGAATTATTGGAATAACAATAATGGCCGCTAACCTTTCGTTTAGGCTTTCATTTTCAATCTAGTCACCATGGAACGCAACCGCCAACCCGTCAAGACCAGTGCCGTGGCTTGGGCACTGCTAACCCAATCCCTTTGGCTGCCCCTCGTAGGGATCGATATTCACGATCGCTGGCAAGCGGAGTCTCGTCGTTCCCGGCCCCTCCTGCTTCCCCAGGCCGAGTTGGCGGCGTCCCTGCCCCCCTCTCCTTTGCTTAATCCTTCCGATCTGGCTCCTAGCCCATCGGATCCCCGATCCAAAATTTCTGCCCGTGGATTTCTGTTAGGGGCTTCCTCTCCAGCAGCTCATGCCCAGGTGGGTCACCTTCTCGATAGATATGATGAGTCTGTTCAAGCTGGCCAAGACGCGATGACCAGGCGACCGATCAAGGTCGCTTTGCAAACCTTCCCCTCGACTTCAGGTGGGTCCCGCTCTTCAGCTAAGGGTCACCTCGCCAGCGCCTCCGGCTACGACCTGTTGCAGCGTTCGTTTACACCTGCAGAGCTCTTGGGAGGATCTTTGACCTTGCAGGATTTGCAGGCCGAGCCGATCCCGGCAGTCGCCCTTTCCGAACGGGCTCGTCTGGCCCGTTCTTCGGACCCGCTCGCTCCCCTGCCCCAGGCCTGGCGTGAACCGATGCGTCGCGCTCTCAACGCCATCAATATCCCCTCGCCCCTGCAGCCCCCCGCCCAGCTGGAGGCTGCCCGCGTTGTCCACGTGCCTTCGATGAAGGTCTCTCGTGCCATTGCAGTGCCTTTGGCGCTGCAGTCAGACGGCAGCGTTGACCTTCTGTCAAAACCGGAAGACCCGGCGGTCCTGGAGGCGATTCGTGGCTGGAGTGGCCGTCAGGATCCCCCCGCCTTGGGTCGTGTGGCTCCCGCCATCGTGCATGTTGAACCCCTCAAGGAGCTCCCACCGCTGAGATCGACGACTGGTAAGGCCCAGCCAGCGGCCCAAGCTTCAGGCCCTATTTTGTCGGCCTACCCTGAGCCTGCTGCGCTTATTCCGCCCCTACCTGCGGTTGCGCCCACTGCGAAATCTTCGGCCCCTGCTTCTTCACCCGCTGTCCCTCCAGTCTCTGAAGTCCGTGGGGAGACCCTTACTCCCCAACTGCCAGAGGCGTCGGCAGCCCCTAGTGCGGCCCCGCAATCCCTAGCCCCTTCAGCTCTTCCTCCGGCTGTTGTGACTCCAGCACCTGAGGTGGCTCCGGCCACGGCCCCCAGTCTCCCCCAGGCCGCATCCCCGGCACCTTCTAGTCCCCAGCCTGCTTCGTGATGTTCCGCTCTCCTGTTGCCAGGTTGACTGTGGCCGCTGCTCTTGTCTTGGCGGCGACCCCACCGGTTCTAGCCCAGGGCCTCCAACCCCTGGCACCTTGGCGCCAGGTGGCCCCCCAGGCCCCTGCAGCCGCCTGGACTTCCCTTTCTGATCGCCGTGCCAACCCCTTGGCCTGGCGGCCGGTGTCTGGGTATGCAGTACTGCCGCCAGCCCAGCAACCGGAAGTGGCTGCTGAAACAGCCAGGCCAGTGGTCGACCCCGCAACGCTTCCTGGTCCGATTTTTGGTATTGGAACTGGATATAGCGGCTTTGCTGGTGATCGCCCCAGTCCTGTGCTGACAGGGCGCCTTGGCTATGCTTTCGGTGAAGAATTCGGGGTTTCCCTACGGCCAACTTATATTTTCTTGAACAGGGACCTGCAGGGCGTTGATAACAGTGACGGAGCCTTTCAGATGCCCCTCACGCTTGATTTGTTCCCTCGCGCGATCATTTCGCCATATTTCGGTGCTGGCATTGCCACCAATACTGATACAAATAACACAACCGATGCTATGCTTACGGGTGGTATTGATTTGAATCTATTGCGCCATTTGACCCTGGGTTTAAATATAAACTATATTTTCCAATCCGCGCTTGACGACACTGACTGGGCGGCCATGGCCTTGCTTTATTTTCGCTTTTAGTTATATTTGCTTTCTTTCAATACTAATCAGTTATTGCTCTGGCCTATGTTTAGGCTTCGGCTACGGCCTCAACGGCAGCTGCAATTTGATCTCGTTGCTCGGCGTCGTAGCCCCATCGCTCCAGAAAATCTACGTCTTTCCCTTCGCCCCGGGTACCTGCCAGCAGTGATTCGAGTCGCAGCTTGACCAGATTGGGTTCCAGTAAGCGCAGCAAGGCGCGGCTGCGCTTGCTGACCCGTTGGGAGGCCTGGGCTGACACCCCGTCCTGGTTGCGCGCATGATGCACGGCCATTGCTGTGCCCATGGCCAGATTCCTGGCTGTGAGATCGACAACTCCCTCTCCCGCAAGACGCAGGCACTGGATCAGGGCCTCGGGCATGCGGTCCATCAAGGGCCCTTCCCCTGCCATCGCCACCACAAAGAAACCCCTCGCCCCATCGCGGCTAGCCACCAAATCCCCGACCCGCTCGGCCAAAACCTCATCGCTCAACTCATCCTGTTCCCATTCCTCCAGCCACTGGCTGGCTAGAGCCATCGCTTCTTGAAAGCCGATGGGCTTGCCAAGGCGATGGTCTCCATGGCTGGGGTCGCTGCTCAGGGGGTTGTTCATGGGCTGCCAGAGGAGGGTTGGTCGGGACGGCAGCCCTTGGGGCTGTCAATGTTGAGGATATGGATTCCACCCTCCCTGTTGCCAGCTCCAACGACTTCCGTTCTGGGTTCGTGGCCCTGATCGGACGGCCGAACGTGGGCAAATCCACCCTTCTCAATCAGCTGGTCGGTTCCAAGGTGGCAATCACCTCCCCTGTGGCCCAGACCACCCGCCATCGGTTGCGGGGCATCCTCACCACTCCTGGGGCCCAGATTGTCCTTCTGGATACGCCTGGGATCCACAAGCCTCACCACCTACTGGGGGAGCGTTTGGTTCGCAGTGCCCGCACGGCCATTGGCGAGGTGGATCTTGTGTTGTTGTTGTTGGATGGTTCCCAGCCCCCAGGTGGTGGGGATGCCTTCATTTCCGGTCTCCTGCGCCAAGGTGATTTGCCAGTTCAGGTCGCCCTTAACAAGAGCGATCAGCTCGATTCCGATCGGCGCCTGGCCGTGGCAAGCGCATATCGGCAGTTGTTTGATGGCCCTGTCGCCGAACCGATGGAGGGAACCCTCCCCCGCCAACCCTGGCCTTTGCACTTTTGTAGTGCTCTCACGGGCGAGGGCACCGAAGCGCTTGTGAAGGCCCTGAGCCTGGCTTTGCCCCTGGGGCCCCACCTTTATCCTGCCGATGCCGTGACGGATCAGCCCGAGCAGCTACTACTCGAGGAGTTGATCCGGGAGCAGGTGCTGCACAACACCCGTGAGGAAGTGCCCCATTCAGTGGCCGTCAGGGTGGAACGGATGGTGGAGGACGGACCCAGGCTGGCGGTGCTGGCCACCGTTGTGGTGGAACGCAGTAGCCAGAAGGCCATCGTGATCGGCAAGGGGGGGCAGATGCTGCGTCGCATCGGTGAGGGGGCCCGGCTGTCGATGCAGAAGCTTTTGAATGGTCCTGTGTATCTTGAGCTCTTTGTCAAGGTGGTACCCCATTGGCGGCGCAGTGCCACCCGGCTGGCAGAACTCGGCTACAACACCGACTGAGAAGATGGGTGCGGCCGATCCTTCCCCTGGCCCTTTAGTCCCTTGAATGATTTTCCGCCCTCCACCATTGAGGCGTTCCTGAGTTCCTGCGCGGGTGAGTGGATTGCCGTGCGCAGTCAGTTCGCACCCATCAACCCCAGCCATGAGGATGAGGCTTGGCACGATTCCGAGCGAGGTGAGATCAAAGTCGACTATCTTAAATCGGCGAATAGTGATTCCCCAGGAGGCCTGAGGGTCACAGCACCTGGGGGAAATGTCACCACTTTGACCTTTTTGGCTGATGGCCGGGTCTTGATTGTCTCCTCCTCCCAGGAGACCGCCTCAGGCACATGGCAATTTTGGCTTAACGGCATTCTGGAACTGGGCTGTCCCTCAGAGCAAGGCATGGTCAGTGAGCGGATCTGGTTTGCCAAGCCCAATCTGCGTCTGCGGAGCAGTTTGGCCCATCGGGCTGATGGGGAACCGGGCCGGGCCAGCTTCAGTACGGAGATTCGCCGCGTCAGTCGGCCGCCTGCCGAGGTCCCGTAATGGTGTGGCGGTGATGCGGCTGGATGTCGTCAGTCTCTTACCGGAGGCTTTCCAGCCCCTTCGGGAGCTTGGGGTGATTGGCCGTGCCTTCGCTGCCGGCATCGCTGAACTCCACACCCATAACCCCCGTGATTACGCCACGGATCGCTATCGCAAGGTCGATGATCTGCCCTACGGGGGCGGAGTGGGCATGGTGCTCAAGCCCGAGCCGGTTTTTGCTGCCTTTGAGGCGATTCCAGTGCGAATGCGCCGCCGTGTCTTGCTGATGAGTCCCCAGGGTCAGCCCCTGGGGCAGGCAGATCTGCTGAGATGGGCCGAGAACTACGACCAGTTGGTGTTGCTCTGTGGCCATTACGAAGGCTTTGACGAGCGCATTCGCGGCCTTGCAGATGAGGAGGTCTCGCTGGGTGATTTTATCCTGACCGGGGGTGAATTGCCTGCCATGACTGTGATCAATGGTGTTGTTCGCCAGTTGCCGGGCACGGTGGGCAAAGCGGCTTCGTTGCTGCAGGAGAGCCATCACGATGGCTTGCTGGAACATCCCCAGTACACCCGCCCCGCCCTGTTTCGGGGCCAAGAAGTGCCCAAAGTTCTCCGCAGTGGCGATCATGGGGCCATTGAACGATGGCGCCAGCAGCAGAGCCAGGAGCGCACCCGTCTGCGTCGCCCCGACCTCTACGCCCGCTGGCTGGAGGGGGGCGCTGGCGAAGGGCCGGCCCGCCTGGAAGACTGGGCTTTGTCGATTGCTTCCACAGGAACAACCATGGATCTGCGGATTGGCAACGGCTACGACATTCATCGCTTGGTGCAGGGTCGTCCCTTGATCCTCGGTGGCGTCCGCTTGGAGCATCCCGACGGCCTTGGGCTCGATGGCCATAGCGATGCGGATGTCCTGGTGCATGCCTTGATGGATGCCCTGCTTGGGGCCCTTTCCCTCGGGGACATCGGTCGCCATTTCCCACCGGAAGACAGCCGTTGGCAAGGGGCCGATAGCCTTGAACTGCTGCAGAAAGTGGTAG
The DNA here is from genome assembly GCA_044341355.1 of Cyanobium sp. Lineage (GTDB taxonomy): Bacteria > Cyanobacteriota > Cyanobacteriia > PCC-6307 > Cyanobiaceae > Cyanobium. Next base: position 16,452 of record JBIIRU010000381.1, read on the forward strand.
TTCTGGTGGCGGAGCGGGGTTGGCGCGTGGTGAATGTTGACGCGGTGGTGATTGCCGAACGTCCCCGACTCAAGCCCCACATCGAAACGATGCGGGCGGCGATCGCGGCGGGTCTTGGGGTTGATCCGGAGCAGGTAGGGGTTAAGGCCACAACGAATGAGGGATTGGGACCTGAGGGGCGCGAAGAGGGTGTGGCTTGTCACGCCGTAGCTTTGCTGGCCAGGAGCTGAGCGATGGCTTTCCCCCTGGGTTCTGGTGATTACGAGCTAGATCTCGATCGCCGCCGCCGTCTGGGTTTGGTGGAGGCTGTGTGGGGTGAACACAAGAGCCCCTCGCAGATCGCCTCGATCATCAAGGCGATGCGGGCCGCTGACGAGCTTGTTTTGGTAACCCGGGTATCCGAAGAGCAGGTTGCAGCTGTATTGACCTTGCTGGGGCCGGAAGAGAATGTTCTTGAGGGGGTTTGGCATCACCAGCAGGCCCGTTGTCTGACCGTTCCCGCCCTGCCGGTTCCTGACCCTGGGCTGGGGTCCGTGGCGATTTTAGGAGCTGGCAGCAGTGATCTAGCAGTGGCTTCAGAAGCCCATCTCGCCCTGGCCTGCCACGGGGTAGCCAGTGATCTGATCTTGGACGTTGGAGTGGCCGGCTTGCACCGCTTGCTCACCCGTCTTGATGATTTGGTGCGTTACCGCGTGTTGATCGTTTGTGCCGGCATGGAGGGGGCATTGCCGACCGTGGTGGCGGGTTTGCTGCCCCAGCCAGTGATCGGCGTGCCTGTGTCGGTGGGCTATGGCGTCAGCAAGGGTGGGCGGGCCGCCCTGCAGGGCATGCTTGCCAGTTGTGCCCCAGGCCTGACGGTTGTGAACATTGACAATGGTTATGGGGCCGCAATGGCGGCCCTCAGGATTCTTCAAGCCCCCAGGGGGGATGGAGGCTAAAGGCAGCCCAAATGTAGCAAATCAGATCTACTGCAACTCAGAGGTGTTGCATTTGCGGGTAGGCGGTCAGGAGATCCTCCTGGCTCAGCACTTCACCTCGACCTTCGGGTTGCCAGATGACCTCAAGGGCTAGGAGATCTTCTGAACGTACAGAACCGAGACGCTGGAGCGATTCCCGCAGATCTTCAGCCGTGCCGGAGCCCTTGAGATCCAGTTTGGATCGGCTCGCCACGAGCAGCGTCACAGCGATGAAATCACTGGTGGCATCGCTCTGTCCTGCGACCCCTGTGCTGCTTTCATTGTGGCGGCGGCCTGAGACATTAGCCGTCAGTTCCCGTTCCAATTTGCTGCGCTCCTGCATAGAAAGACGGTTGAAGGTGGCTTCTGCGGAGGTAAACGGGATCTGGCCGACTTCGGAGTTGGCATAAACCCAGAGTTCGGGGTTACGCAACAACGAAAGGGTCGTCTCCTGGAGAACCCGCTGCAGACCGCTGCTGGTGGTCGTATCTGCGGTTTCAGCCATGCGCCGTAAATCGGTTTGCAGCACCTTGGCGGAGGCCAGCAGGCCCACCTGGACTTCAGCCACGGAGACACCGCTAGAAGCGAGGCTGTCCTGGCCATCACGGCCGGGCAGGCTGGCCGTGCCACCACCACCCCGAAGGGAGCTGAGCATCAATCCAACTACGGCCATCAGTACCAGGAAGGCGAGCAGACCGCTGCCACCGAAGCCGAAGATCGGCACAACAAATGGGGCGCTGTAACCACCGCCGTAGTACCCACCACCACCGTAATAGCCACCACCACCGCCGTAGTAGCCGCCACGTGGGTAGTACGTGCCGCGGGGATAGCCGCCACCAGAGCCGCCGGAGCGGCCGCCATAACTACGCGGCGCTGACGGAGCCGATCGGAAGCTGCCGCCCCCAATGCGTCCTCCGCTGGCCGCAAGACTGGCAGCGGGATGGGCAAGCAGCAAGGTGGTCACCAGCATTGGCACCACCATCAGGCCGGCAAGGCGCCGCAGCAATCGGGGACCCATAGGAGTTGTAGAGGTTGAAACGAAATCTAGATACCACCCCCCACGATGGTGACCACCTCCAGCACATCGGATTCCACAACCTCTTGCCCAGGCCAGTGGCCCCGCGCCAGGATCGCGCCGTTGAATTCGACGACCACCAGCTCGGGCCGGTAGCCGAGGCTTGTGAGCAGGCTCTGCAGGGACTGGCCCGAGGCACATCGCCGCTGTTCACCGTTCACCTGCACGGTGATGGCCGTTTTTTCCAGCTCTGGGCGGAAAGGCACTGGGGGGTCAGGGGAGCTCAAGGCTGGTTCGCGAGTTGGTTAAGCAACGTTTTGGTGATCAAAGCGGGACAGGAGGCCTCGGTGAGAGCCCTGACGACAGCGACCCGGGTGGCACCGGCCGCCTGGACCTCGGCCAGGTTGTTGGTGTCGATGCCCCCGATGGCGAAGAAGGGCACCGGACATTCATGGGCCGCTGCGGCCACATAGGCCAGGCCCACCGGCTCCCGTCCCGGTTTTGTGGGGGTGGCTTGCACCGGCCCGACACCTACGTAGTCACAGCCATCAGCAACGGCCTGGCGCAGTTCGGCGATGGCGTGGGTGCTGCAGCCGATCAGTCGTTCGGGGCCCAACAATCGCCTGGCCATCGCCACCGGCAGATCCCCCTGGCCGAGATGGACCCCATCGGCATCGACGGCCAGGGCGAGGTCGATGCGATCGTTGATCAAGAAAAGGGCGCCGTATTCCAGGCAGAGGCGGCGCAGTTGACGGGCCTGTTCCAGGCGCTGTCGGTCGTCGAACTCGACCCCGTCCACATTGGGCCCAGGCTTGGCTCGGTACTGCACCAGCCGGAGACCGGCCTGCAGGCATTGCTCCACGATTGGGGCCAGCTGGGGCACCGGCGAAGTCACCAGATAGAGCCGACATTGGGCCAGTCGGGCGCGGCGATTGTCCTGGTTCTTGGTGGCTCTCAGCAGGGCGACTTCGAGGTCGTAGAGGCTGTACCGGCAGGCGGCGGCGGCGACGGCCAGGTCGCCATCGACCAGTCGCCCGAATTCTTCGAGCACCCGCAGGGCTTCCTGGACTCGGGCGGCGTTGGCGGCGACTATCGCTGGGCCATCGCGGCGGCCGACCTGGGCTGGGTGCGCCAGGCCCGTGGCCGGGTCACCAGAGGCATCTCGGGCGAATTTGTAACGCTCGTCATGGAGTTGGCCTAGGCGCTGGCGCAGGTCCTTGCAGCGCCAGACAAGATCGGGTCGTTCCAGGCCAAAGCGAGCCCATTCCTCCATGACCCGTAACCCTTCTCGAGCACGATCCAGGTTGGCGTCGATCAGGCGCTCAATCGGGGCCTGGGCTGCAGGGGGATGGGACATGGGCTGGAGAGGGGCGCAAAAAAGAGGGCTCCGGTCCCAATCGGCACAACTGGCTAGGCTGCCTATGAAGCGCTGAACCAGGATGGCAGTCAAGCCCGGACTACCAGTGAATCCATCCGTGGCCAGTCTCCGAGGAGCTGGAGCCCCTGGGGCCCCTGGCGCCTCCGTGACCCGATCTTATGGGTTGGCCCCCGCTTCTGCTCCCCTGGATGCCACGGGGGGAGACAACCCCATGGGGGTTTTGATTTCAGGCATCCTGTTGCTCGGAGCCATCGCCCTGTTCATCGGTTGGGGACTCACCCACGCCTATTCGACCAGCTGATGCCGCAGCGAAGATCTGGCGAGCCAGCTGGGCGTCCCTGGCAATCTGGCTGGTCAGGGCTGCCAGATCGGCAAATCGCTCTTGGCGGCGCAGCAGGCTGACTGGTTCGACCACCAGGCTCGCCTCCACCAGATCCAGCTGACGGTTGAGCAAGTGCACCTCCACGGCTGACGGGGCCGTGGGGTCGACGGTGGGTTGGGGGCCGAGGTTCATTACGGCGGCCATAGGGCCCTCCGTACCTCCCACCCTCCAGGCCAAAGCGGCGTAAACTCCCTCTAAAGGCAAAAATTTGCGGCCATCCACCTGCAGATTGGCGGTGGGCCAGCCCAATTGGCGACCCAGACCCCGCCCCGTCACAACCCGGCCCCGAAAGCGGTAGGGGCGATCGAGCAGTCGCTGGGCCTCTTTCAGATCCGCCTTGGAGAGGGCTTGGCGGATGCGGCTACTGCTTATGCGTTTGGACTGGTCCCACAGCATGGGTACCACTTCCACTGCAATGCCGTGGCGCTCTCCCAGGCGTACAAGATCGTGACAATCGCCGCTGCGTTTGGTCCCAAATCGGAAGTTTTCACCAACTGCGACCCGTCGGGCAGCGAGTTGCTGCCCCAACACCTCTTGCACAAATGCTTCCGGGCTGAGGCTGGCCAGATCCAAGGTGAAGGGCACTAGGACCAGTTGGCGAATGCCGAGAGGTTCGAGCAGTTCGAGTTTTTCTTCTGGCAGGTCCAGCCGCAGCCGGGTCTCCCCATGGAGGACCTCGCGGGGGTGGGGCCAGAAACTCACCACCGTCGGCACCAGCGGAGCGGGACTCGGGCTGACGGCCGCGATTACCCGTCGGTGGCCGGCATGGAGGCCATCAAAGCTGCCCAGCGCAATCGCGGTGGGCCTTAGAGCCTCGGAGGGCGTGTGGAGGGGGATCACCACCGTTGCATCGGGATGGTCGAGCCTCGCTCTCGCCCCCATGATCTTCCCATGGCAAGTTTGGGAGATTGCCCCGGGGCTTTCATGGCCGATTCGGTTGAGTTGCAAACGATTTCCTTCGCCCTGCGTCGGGCTGGCTGGGTTCGCTTCTGGACCCAGCTGGTTCTGGGTGTGGTCGTGATAGGCGTGCTGACGTTCAACAGCATCGGCAGCCGTGTGGTCGCCAATGCTGATCGGGCCTTGGGCCTGGGTCCGGGACTCTCGTTATCCACCCTGTCGTTTTTCGTACTGCTTTGGAGTCTCTGGCAGGGCTGGTTGGTGGTCCGCTGCGGGCGGGCCTTGGCCAGTCCGGTGAAGCCCAGCAAGGGGGAGACCAGGCGGTTGATCAAACGGGGTTTGATTGCAGACC
>JBIIRU010000009.1:0-21399 GCA_044341355.1 Cyanobium sp.
CTTGGAGACCACCGCCAGCAGCAGCAGGAAAAGCGCCAAGACCCAGGCCTGGCTCTGCAGCAGGCTGCCCGCCTGGATGCGCATCCCGACGCTGATGAAATAAAGGGGCAGGAATACCTCCGAGAGCAGCGTCAGCAGCCCTTCCAGCCGTTGCGGTTCAGGGTTGAGGCGATTGAACAGCACGCCGCCCCACAGCGCCCCCAGCAGGGAAGTGAGGCCGCTGGCCTCCCCAACCCAGGCGGATCCGATCAGCAGGATCAGCACTGTCAGGGGGCTGCTGGGGGCGGAGCCGCCGCGTTGGCGCCACTGGTCCGCCAGCACCACGCTCGCCGCGGCTGCCCCCAGACCCAGGACCATCCCGGGCCATCCCGGGCCACTGTTCCAGTTGCTGCCCCCCAAGGCCACCGAGAGGCTCAGCAGGCCGATGGCGGGCAGGTCGTCGAGCACGGAGACCCCCACCAGCAACCGGCCCGAGGGGGTGTGCAGGGCGCCCCGTTGGGCCAGCAGCCGCAGGGTGACCCCGGTGCCGGTGGCGGCCACACAGGTCAGACAAAGCAGCGCCGTGGCCGGGGCCATGCCGAAGCCCAGCGTCAGCGGCCAGTAACCCAGCAGCGGTGCCAGGCAGCTCAGGGCCACCAGCCGCAGAATCGTGCCGCGCCGGGAGGCCAGCAGATCGCCTCGCACCTCCAGGCCCACCTGGAAGAACAGCGACAGCACCCCCAGTTCCGTCAGGCCGTTCAGCGGTTTGATCGCAGCGAAGGGCAGCACGCTGTTGCCCAACACAAAGCCGATCACCAGCTCCACCACGATCGCCGGCACCGCCCAGCGGGCCATGGTGCCGGCACTGAGCCGGGCCAGGGCCAGCCCCACCAGCAGGATCAAAAGTGTTGTGAGAACGGTGGGTGATTGCAGGGTGCTGACTCCGCCTGGCTCTAATGCTGCCAGTCAGCCTGCTGGGGGGAGTGAGGTGGTGCAGTCGGCGGTACCAGGGGGTTATGCCTGGAGCTCAAAGTATGGGTTTGATGCCCTCATGGGATGAAGCTCGCCGAAGACATTGGGGTACTCCACAAGCTGCCTGGAGGAGGGACGATTTCTGAGAAGGGCCGGAACCATTGCGGCAATTTATAAACAAAGTGTTTTGAAGATGATCTAAATAGATCACTTCTATCGTAATTAGAGTTGTGTATTCTGAACTAATAAAAGTTATGAGTATATTGTTTCAGCCAAGCAATCGGCAGCATTTTCTATGGCACCAGTAATCGTGTTAACGAATGCTTCACCGCGTGCGAAAGGCATTTAATAAATTATTAGAAGTAGCAACTTAGCATGGTAGGCCCCAGATAAGCGCTATGGTGGCAGATGGCAGGCTTGGTACTAATTCAACGATGTTTGAGTTCCTCTATAGCGCGGTTCAATGCACCTCGCGCCCCGGTTAGAGCCGGTTGTGACAATGCCCGCTCAAGCGCTGGCAGCACAGCGGTCAGGCCCGCAGTGGCAGCAGCGAATGCTGCCTCGATAACTAGGGCTTCATCAGGCCCGTTTAAGGCAAGGTCAACTGCTGCTAGGAGCGCGGGTGATGGCTGCTCTTGAGCTATGGCTAGGGCTGCCATCGTACCGCGTTGGAGCGGCCAACGCTGCAGCAACATGATGAGCTTCTCGGAGCTTACGGTCGGCAAATGATCTCGGAGTGCATTAACCATGATTCGGCGGCGATCAGAATCGAAGTCTGTAACCTCCAACCAGGCACAGGCCAGTGCTTCGTCAACTATCAACATCAAAGAAACCTGCGGTTCAACACTAGCGCGCCACCAAATTTGTATAAAATCAGGTTGCGGATTTCGTCGTCCTTCCTGATCCAGCACCACTTGGGTACGCATCATGATAGCAATGCGGCATTGTTCTACAGCGGACTCCAGGTCTGCAGTTGAAGCCATTTCTAGTATGAGCGTATCTGTGTTCATGGCCTGTTCACTTGCCAGCCCCAAAGGCCTTCATGTAAGCCACGAGTTTAAACACAAGTGTTTCCTTGAGTTGCTCAGGGCTGGTACCGTCCTCAATTTGACCTTTGGCGCCATCCAACCAAGACTTCAGGGCCTTCGCCAACTCCCGCATTGCCCCGGCCAGAGCCGATTTATCAGATGAAAGTATGTTACCTCCTTCTGTGCTGACTGCTTGGCGAAGGCGATGGAAGATATTTCCGATTCTCTCGTGTCGGACTTCACGCGCAGCACCTGCCGTAGCGTCCCGCTTGTCGGCTTCTTTCTGCTTACTCGGGTCGGCTCTGAGTTCATCGCCTTTAAAATCGGTACCCTTGTCGTCGCGATGTGCTGCAATGCCACTGCCATCGGTGGCCATTGGCGCGAGATTGCCATGTACGACCTCGCTGGGTGTGGCCGCACCCTTCTGCATCAGCCCTTCGGCAACATCCATGGCTGGCATCATGCCCTCCTTGCGGGCCCGTTCCAAGGTCCCCAACTCTTTGATGAAGGCCGCTTGATTAGCAGGCATGTCGTTAAATGATGAGAAGCCGCCTAACTGGTTTTTGGAGCGCATGGTCTTGTAGTAGACGCTCAGAGTCTTAGAATCTGGACTGTGAAGGCGAGCGCTTGCCAGGGTCCACAATCCATTCCAGGACGTAGCAACTCTCTCCTCACCATGCTGAAGCTTGTGATTCTTGATTTTACTAAATGGGTCGCCCTGTTTCTTGGCTTGGAAGCCTAAGTCACCAGCATCACGCCATTCTAATACCCGGTCAACTTTGGTGCTTTGAGGTGGATCTTCAGCGCCACGCTCGCCGTGGGTCTTGACCTGAGTCTGTTTATAGAGCGCAATGAAAATCCGCTCTGCTTCCACAAGTACGGGCTCTAGGTCCTTACCGAGTGATTTGGCGTCTTCAACTGAAAGTTCTGAGAACGGATTGACCTGAAGCTTGATTGTATGTCCTTTGATAGAGGCTACTTTAAGACCTTTCAGACCGTACTTGATCCGCAGCCCGACTAGCCTGAGCCTAAGCATAAGGCGGCTCATGGGCTTGCGCAGTAGGGTCTGGGCCTCTGCCTTGGCGGCGGCCAATGTCTCAGCTTGCTGTTTGGTCTTGTCCTGCTTCTTCTTGCTGGGATCCTCCTTGCCCTTTTTCTTGGCATCCTTCTTGGCCTTGCGCTTGGCTTTCCAGTCGTCGAACTTCTTCTTCAGCCCCTTGAATTTGCCCTTGACCCAACCGCCCGCCTTCTTGAGTGCCTTCTTGATTCTGGCGATGATCTTCTGGGCGATGGCCTTCACCTTCGAGCCCACCTTGCTGGCTGGACCGCGCAACTTCTTCAGCAGCCAGGTGGCAACGAAGTCGATGACGACGACGGCACCGGCGGCCAGCATGGTGGCGAACTGGGGTCCGGCGCCGCCGGGCTTCACCGCCTTGAGGAAGACAACGAAGAGCCCAACGGCGGCGATGACCCGCTGCACGGCTGGCCAGGCCGCCTGCAGCCCTTCGATGATCGCCATCACGGCGCCGGCGGCGGGCACGATCATCGCCACCAGCTTTTCGATCAGCAGCTGGATCAACGCCGAGGGGATCGCCGCCTTCAGCGCCTCGAAGGCCATCTGACCCACCTGCTTGAGGGAGATGCCGCCCTGCTTGAGCACGTTCCAGATCGTGGTGCCGACGCCCAGGACCTCCTCCAACTTGGCGTCAAACCAGCCCTTGACCGTGGTCTTGAATGCCTTCCACAGGTGGTTCTTGACGCCATCCATCACGGCGGCGCCGAGGTTGGAGATCCACTGCCCGGGGGCTTTGGCGATGTCCTTGATCAGCACCACAAAGGTGCCGAGGAAGTCGGCGATGCCCTTGGCGGCCTTGATCGCCCCCATCACCACACCCTTGGCGACGTCGAGCACGGCGAGCATCGCCTTTTTGTAGGCGTTGAGCAGGAAGTCGAAGGCCTTGCCCAGGGCGTCCAGCAGCTTGGTGACGCCTTGTTTGAGGGCATCCGCCAGGCGGTTGACGGCGTTCTCGGCCGCCTTGACTTTGGCTTCGATATACGCCCGCCATTTCTTCTTCAGGCCGGGGAAGGCCGCCAGCAGCACGTCGCCCAGGGCGATCAGGGCGGCGCCCACCGCCTTGATCAGACCCACCACCGCCTTGCGGGCCGTTTCGATCACCGCCACTGCCAATTGCTTGGCCTTGTCGATTGCCGCCTTCACCAGTTTCCTGGCGGCATCGAACACCTTGGTGATGGCGCTCTTGAGGGCGTCGAAGAACGCACTCACCTTGGCGGCGACCCAGCTGAAGATGCCGCCGGAATCTTCTTTCTGGCGCTCGGCATCGGCCTTCTTGGCGCTGGCCTCCCTCTCGGCCTGGTGCTTGTGTTCCGCAGCCTCCGTCTCGCCGGCGCTGATGTGGGCCTCGGCCTTCTCGTTGGCCTGCTGCTCTTCCTTTGTGATCTTGTCGTTGCCCTTGGCGATCTCGGCCTTGGCTTTGCTGTTGGTGCTGCTGACCTCGGCGTTCTGCTCCGCCGTCCAATCGCTGCGTGCCTTGCCGACCTCGGTCTGCAGCTTGCCCTTTTCGGCCTGCTGCTGGCTGGTGTTCTCCTGCTGCAGCGCAGTGATTTCGGCGTTGCTTTTTGCCTTCTCCTCGCCCACCTTCAGCTGGTGTTCGCTGCGCTTTGCCGCCATGGCGCCCTGGGCCCGGGCCATCGCCGCGCGCACCTCGCCGCCCTGCTTCTGCTCGGCGATGATGCCCAGCGCCTCGTCGCCAGCAGCTGCCGCTCCGCCTGCTGCCCCCGCCCCGGGTGTCGCCAGCCTGGGCGCCTGCAGGGTTTGGCGAGGGGTGCGGTCGCGCACGTCGTTTTCTCCGGCCGGTGCTGCGGCGTCAGCGTCGCCCTTGGCTTTCTGCGCGGCGATGGTCGCGTCCAGCTCGCTCTGCTGGGACGTGATCTGGGCCGGGTCGGCGTCGCCCAGCTTGGCCAGCTGGGGCGGCGGCCCCGCCGATGCGTCCAGGCCTGGATCAGTGGTGGGCATCGATGACACCGACGTGGCGACGCGGGTTGCGTCCTCATGGCTCACCGTGCCCTCGGTGGTGTCAGCGACACTCGGTCTGGCGATTGCCTCGGTGGGCGCAGGACCGGGCTCCGGTAGGGGCTCAGCTGCCGGGGTCGGCTGCGCCTGGGCCGCCGGCGCTGCCGCCTCTGCCGGCGGGGCCGTGCCTTCCGGCGCAGCCACCACTGCGCTGCCGCCGCTGCCGTCGCCTCCCACCTCCACCTGCGGCATTTGCTCCTGCAGCGCGGTTCCCTCCTCCTGGGCTGTGGTGTCGATCGAGGCGCCCACACCCTGCAGGGCCTGGCCGGCCTGCAACGGCTGCAGCCCCGCCGCCGCCCCCAGCCCCGCCGCCGGGTCCTGGCCAGCTGTGTCGGGAGCTGGCTCGGGCTCGGGCACAGGGGCACCACCACCACCACCTCCTCCACCAACAGCGCCGCCCGGAGCAGCTTCACCGCCGCCGCCTTCGGGACTTTCCGCCAGGGAGGCAAGGCCAGCATCCTTTTCGCCGGAGCTAAGTTCCGCGGCGCCCACTGCCGGGGCGCCGCCAGAGTCGGCCTGCTGCTCTGCCTGCTCTTCGGCGTGTTCCTCGGAGACGCTTTCCGCCACGCGGCGATTGTCGGCCTGTTCCTGGCGGGCCTGTTGCGTGTCTTCCCGGCGCTGGGCGGCGTCGGGATCCAGCGCTGGCTGATTGGTTGCGGTGCTGGGCAGCGCAGCCGTGGGCGCCGCAGCTGCCGCCCCCTCGGCGCCACCGTCACTGCCACCACCCCCGCCACCGCTGTCGCCTTCGGCCGCTTCACTGGTGCCGCTTTCGCCCATGCTGGTTGTAGCGCCTCCCCCACCTGCTGCCGTCTCGTCGAAGGCGGCAGCAGCCGGTGCGGCTGCCGCCTGGGATGCCTCGCTGGCACCCCCGGTTTCCGGACTGCCTTGTGCCTCGACAGCCGCGTCCTCCTGGGCGGCTTCGGGGGCGGCTCCATCCATTTTTGCCTCGGTCTTCTCCTGCTCAGCCGCCTCTGCTGAATCGGCAGGTGCGCTTTCGGCCGCAGCACCGCCGCCGCCAGCAGCTTCGCCGCCCCCGCCGCCAGGGGCGCCCTGGCCGCCGCCGCCGCTTGATTCTCCCGCCAGAGCTGTTGCAGGGGCGGCGCTGGCCGCAGTTGCCCCAAGAGCCACAGGCGCAGCCATGGCCGCAGGTGCCGGGGCCACGGCTGCAGTAGGTGCTTCAGCGGCGGGGGTCGGGGCGGCGGGCGCCTCGGCAGCAGGGGCGGAGGCTGCTGGTGGGGCCGGCATCCCCCCTCCGGGGGGGGCGGCCATCGCCGGCATTGGCCTGGCTGGCGCACCATGGGCTAGCGCAGCAAGTGCCAGTGCACCATGTGCTGGCGAAACAAGGTTTGGCGCAGCATGGGTTGCAGTGCGCGGGGTAGGTGCGCCGAGGGGTGCCGCGGAGGTGCTGGTGTTGGCGGCAACGTCCCCCTTGCTGGCGGTGGCTGGCAGGTCCGGTGCCTGGAGCGAAGCACCTGCTGCTGCTGGTAGGGGCGGCGCCGGCAGAGAGGGCGGGCGCATTGCCCCCTGATCGCCACTTGGAATCGGTGGGGTTGGGGTGGCAGCGGCAGTGGAGATCGGGGCAGTGGAGATCTGGGCAGTGGAGTGAGGCGCTGCAGTCCGGCCGGCACCGTTGTTATCGGCAACTGGCACCGGCCCCGCAGACCGCGGCGGGGCGATCTCCCCGGGCACAACCAGCGCTGCAGGGGTGGTTTCATTGCCGTTGGTGCTGTGCCGGCTGGTGTTTCCGACCTCCTGCAGGGTGGGTCGTTGGGGCCTGGGGGAATCCATGCGGCCCAGAGCACCACTGTCATCAGGGGTTTCGATTGCCGCCGGGTATGCAGCAGGGGTGGCGATTTCAGGGCGGTCCGGGTCGGCAATGGGGGCCGCAGCGAGGGGGGCCTGGGCCCCTTGCAGATACAACGGCATCCCCGCCGCCGCACCCTCACTGCGTCCCTCGGCCCCGTGCTCTCCCTTGGCCTGCTCGGACTGCTCCTGCTGCCGCTTGCGCGCTCGGGATTTTTGGGCTAACAGCGTTTCCATCGTCCCCCCCTCAGCTGTTGAAAGCCAATGCCGCAGGCAGCGGCTGGCCCAATTTGCGGTACTCCGCCGCCAGGCCCTGCAGCAGGTCCGGCGCTCCGATCGGTCGTGCCGCCGCCCGCGCCAGCACCGCCGCCGCCAGCACCACGTTGCGGATGTTGCCGCCCCCGAGTTCCACCAGGGCGGCGATCTGATTCAGCTCCAGCGGCGTCAGGCCGTGGTGTTCGCCCAGGTGCGTCAGCCACAGCGATCGTCGCTCCTCGGGACTGGGCAGGGCAAACTCGATGATCGTCTCCAGGCGACGACTGAAGGCGGCATCAAAGCGATTACGGCTGTTGCTGGTCAGCAGCACGATGCCGTCGTAGGTCTCGATGCGCTGCAGCAGATAGTTGGTTTGGGCATTGGCAAAGCGATCGTTTGAGTCTTTGACATCGGTGCGTTTGCCGAACAGCGAATCCGCTTCGTCGAACAGCAACACCACTTCTGCCTGCTCGGCCCGAGCCAATAACTGGGAGAGGTTCTTCTCAGTTTCGCCGATGTACTTGCTGGTGATCGAGGCCAGATCGACCCGGTACAACGGCATCGCCAACCGGGTCGCCAACCAGCCCGCCGCCAGCGTTTTGCCCGTGCCCGATGCCCCGACAAACAGGGCCTTCACCCCCGGGTGGTAGCGGGCCTGAGCTGAAGCCCCCAGCTCTTCCACCAGCCGATCGCGCCAGCGGCAGCGCAACAGCAGCAGATCGAGATCCTGCTGCACCGCCGCCGACACCACCAACGCATTGTCGCCAACCGATTCCGGCAGCAGCTGGGCCAGGCTGTCCAACCCCAGCCCCTCGCCGCCCCGGGTCGCCGCCAGCAGATCGGCTGGCGTCGGTGACCCATGGCCCATCAACGCCTGTTGGTGGCGGGTCAATTCACCCAGCTGGGCAATGCGGCCGCTGCCATGGCGATGGCTCTGGGCCAGGCTCTGGGCCAGCAGCACCGCTTCGGGATGGTCCCCGAGCGCCCGCTGCCACAGCTGCTGCCGTTCCGCCTCAGGGGGTACCGACAACGTCCAGCTCAGGGCGGTCGTGGACGATAGGTCGATACTGCCGTCTGGCCCGCACAGTGCCAGCACGGGGCCGCCGTAGCCAGGAATCTGCGGCAGCTGACGACGCTCACCCGGTGCCAGATCCAGGCAGAAGACTGGCAGCAACTGCCGCAGCAGCAACCAGGGCCCCAGCCCCGCCGGCATCTCGCCCGTCAGGAAGAGGGGGCGGCAACCCAGGGCCGCCGCCAGGGCTGCCGTCACGGCCTGGCCCTCCGGCGCACAGCCCGTGCGCACCACCAACACCCGCTCACCCTGCAGCCCCTGGGCTTGGCGTTGCACTGCCGCCAACAGACTGGGCGGCAGGGGCACGGTCAGTCCCTGGCGCAGGCCGATCGAGGTGCCGGCAGGCAGCGCATCGAATCCCCGCAGGGCCAACACCAGATGGGAAGGCAGGCTGAGGGTCTGCTCCGGCAACGGACCGGTTCCGTTTTGGAGTTGCAGCAGGCCGCTGCCGAAGGCTGGACCGCTCAGCAAGCGGTGCAGCGGATGGGGCTCGCCGCTCAGCTCCGCCATGGCGCTTACCAGCAGGCCCAGGCTGGGCCGCGATCCGCCCAGGGGCCGTTGCACATGGGCCAAAACACGGCCCACCAGCGCCTGCTCCTCGGCGGCGATCGCCAAGGCCACCGTGAGCAGTTCCAGCGCACTCAGGCCGAGCTGCTCAGCCAGCGCCACCAGGGGGCGATCGTCCGCCACTGGATTGCTGATGCTGGCGGCCAGATCCCCGGGGATAAGCCGTATATCGCCCAGTTGCCGCAGCTGATCCTGCAGGAATACCAGTTCAGGGGCCAGGTTCCCGGCCAGGCCATCCCAATCGAGTCGGGCGGCGATGGCGGCCAGGGCAAAACAGGCCAGGCTGGCACTGCTGCGATCTACGGCGGCGGTCGCTGGGGAGAGGTCAGCCACCATCATTGCTACCCCCGCTGCGGTAATGAAATTGCACCACCAGAGCCAGCCAGCTCACCCAGCCAGGGTCGAGATCAAGACCAAGCCGCCTTATCCGGATCTCAGCTTGGCGGTGGTCGAAGTAGAGATCGAGATGGGTGCGTTGCCACACCAGCGATCCCGGCCGTCGCACCAGGGCTGCCAGGGACAAGCGACCTGGAGCCTGACTCCAGCGCCGCAGGATTTTCGACCAATGGCGAGAGATGCTGTTCAGCACCACCGCCTGGGGGCCCGGCTCCAGACCGTCCGCTGCCAGGGCGACAAGGACCGGATCCTCTGGGGGGATCCCCAGCTGGGCAGCGATGCGCAACAACAGGTGGCGGGGCCAGTCCCACTCCAGCAACTGGGGATGGTTTTCCAACCAGGCCTCGATATTCAGCTGGCTCAGCAACGGGATCAGAAAAAGGAAGCCTGCGTAGCTGGTGTTGCAGGGCGGCAGACCCGACCAGACCAGGGAGGCCAGCTCGATCGCCGGGGTGGGCTGGGGCTGATCAGCGCCATTTGTGTTAATGGGGCTGACCCCAGAGGGGCTGGCTTCTGATGGGCTGGCTGCAGGGGCTGGCGCTGCTGGCAGCGGCTCATCGCGCCGCTGGGCTGGGGTCCCTGATGCCTCGCCCGGCCCAGGCTTGCGGCGGGAGCTGGACCCGGCCGGGCCCAGGGCCAAACCCCAGGTCGGCGGCACTTCGCCGTGCCACGGCTCCTGGGGCCCATGGTGGTCCAGGCCGTCGTGGGACTCTTGCGCCGCAGCGGCTGCCGCGGCAGCCAGCCGGCCCGGCAGGAGCTGCTCGATCACCGCGTGGGCCTGATCCAGCAGCGACGGATCCGCCAGGCGGCTGGGGTTGGTGGCCACCAGGGCCATGGTCACCAACCAGAGGGTCCGTCCATCTCCCGCTCCCCATTGGCAGATCCCGTCCAGCAACGTCGAATGCCAGGGGGGCGGCAGCACGGTTGTACTGCGGCCCCTGGGCGCACCGGCAGCCGCCGCCGCCCAGCCACAGGCCTGCAACAGCGGTGGCCCATCCTGGGGGCCAAGGCTGCCCATTAGGTATGCGCCGGCCTGCGCCAACACCAGGGCCTGCACGAACTGGGCAACGGCGGCCACGCCCCCCGGCAGCATGAAAGTGCTTCGCAGGATCTGCCGCAGTGCCTGCTCCGGTGGGGTTCCGGGTTGCCAGGCGGGCACAGCCACCGACCAGAACCAGCCCTGGATCGGCTCCCCCCGGCAAAGCCGCAGGGCAAGCAGGATGGAGGCTTCAAGGCTCGTGCGGAAGTAGACGACCGGCGCGGTTTCGGCGCCGGGCTCGCTGCCGTGCAGGGCGAGCGCCCCCAACTGAGCCAGCTGTCGTTCGATCGTCAGGGCCAAGCTGGCGGAGCTGCCCCTGGGGTCGATCCGCCCCACCGAGAGCGATCGCACCAGCCAAAGCCAGCCCCCGTCTGCTGCCGGCAGCGAAGCCGTATGCAACGCATCTTCCAGCAGCAGTTCCCCCCGCCGCAGCAGGCCATCGTTGGGGGCGCTCAGGTGGACGGTGCGAACTCGGCGCATGGCTGGGACCAGGTAAGGGGAATCAGGTCACGGACTGGTTGCTGTTCAAGGACGAATTAACGAAGGTAAAGGAGACTCGCAAGTTTCAGCGGCTTCAGCGGCTTCAGAACGGGGATTGACGCAAGAACTGGACGCGGGTTGTTTCGCTGAGGGCGAGGTTGACTTGGGTCGTCTGGGTGATTTTGGCAGTGGCCAGCCCCCCGTTCAGGTCATCGACTATGCCGCGCGCCACAACCGTATTCGAATTTGAATACACGAGAACGGACATGCCGATCCGCACCTGAAGGGGATCCATGCTGATTTGCAGCCTGCCATCTGGCTGCACCGTGGTGGATTTCAGCACCCGGCCGCTGATGATTTGGTTCACCGGTGCGTGGCAGGCCAGCAACAAGCTGAGCCGAACTAGGTCGCTGCCAAAATCAATCGCCTCCGCCTGGTTGGAACTGAACTGTTGGAAGAGCCAATCCACCAGGGATTGCAGCTCGCGGCGATCTTGAACCTCGATCTCTCCCCAACGGGGCAGGTTGCTGAGGGCGCGAAGATTCACCGGTTCATCGAACTGGCTGAGCCGCTCGGCCCAATCCAACCGCAGGACAGGTTTCACCTCCGCGAAGCGTGCATAGAGACAGGTGGCCACCCGGGATAGCTGATCCAGCAAGGTTGCAGCCTGATTGCTCAACTCGGGGCGGCGATGGTTACCATCCAGCAGATCGCCGAGGGTCAGGATCTTCTCCGCCTCTTGCCTGGATTGCCGCCAGCTCTGGGCCGCAATTGCATTGAGATCAAGGCGCTCGATCAGCCGGCGATGCTGTTGAACCACCTGCAGGCCTTGGCCATAGATGCCACGGATCGTCTGACTGATCTGGGTGCTGCCAGTGGTGATTGTGGCTATATCGACTGCGGAACCAACAGCTGGGTTGATTCGTTGCCTGGCGCTGTCAAACAGGCGCACCAGGCTGTCGACCCGGTCGATGCGGTCGAGACTCTGGGGCAGTGAGCTAAACCAGCCTAGGGGAGCCTCCCGCAACAGGTCGGTCATCGCCTGCAGCTCCCGCGGAATCGGGTGGCTGTCGTTGAGGCAGGGAGGTAATGGGTCGGCAACGAATCCGGGATCGAGGCTGCGCCAGGGGGGGGTGAGCAGAAGATTGACTGAGCGGGGACGCTGGTAGGCCAGGAAGGTGACGTGCTCACTGAGGATGCGTTGACGGCGTTCGTTTACGCGCCCCACCCGGGCCGTTTCTTCTGCCAGCAGGGCCTTGGCTACGGAGACGTCCTGGCGGGCTTCGGCCAGCTCGGTTTCGACCACCCGCAACCGCTGATCGATTTGGCCCTGGAGTGCCAGCAATTCGTTCATGGTTTTGCGGCAGAGGGCGATGGCACTTCGATAGGCCTGGACGCGACCCTCGCCAAGGCGCAAGGCAGCTACGGTTAGATCAAGGGCGTGCACGGCCCGAGAAAAATATTCAACTTCATCGGCATTTTTGGGCAGCGGTTTTTCATCGCTGGGCTCTAGGGGAAGTGTGCCGGGCTTCACCTGACCAAAGTTGAGCTTGACTCCCGGCACTGGTAGATCCTTGAAGATCCCCAGTTGAGCTAGATTTTCGACAACGTTTTGCCGGCCAGCCAGACTGAAGTCGCGAGTTTCGACAGCCGCAGGCTGCTTTAAGCGTTCGCCGACAATTATGCTGACAGGACTGCGGCCAATGATTGGCGATTGTTCGATCACGTCTATATTTGTAAACGGAGATTCGAACAAACGACTGGTTTTAAGTTTATCGTTTACGGATGGCTGAAGCTCAATCCCCTGGGGTTGGGCCAGCAGATCCGTCCGTATGTTTGTCTCAATGCCGCTGCCAAACTGGAGCGAAGTGCCGCTGACCTTACCGATTTCGAAACGGGGCATGGCGGTTGCGGCATTTCCAATTGCAAACCCGGAGGAAGCAGTTGTCATGTTTTGCAGCCCCACTGCCCGATCGCGTAACAGGAACGCTTCGCTGTCAGCAGCAGCAGCAATAGAAGCAGCAGAAGTAGAAGCAGTAGCTGCTGCTTCTACTTCTGCTGCTATTCCTGCCACAGTGCGAGTAGCTGGGGCTGGGGCTGGGTCAGGTGTAGCCACCTGCCGTGCTTTGGCCGCCAGGAAGTAGGCGCTGAGATCTTTCTGGGTGGCATAGGCGGATTCCCGCGTGGCAATATCCGCCAGGGTGGAGGATGTGGCCAGGCGACTCGCATCTGCCTGGCCCAGGACCTGTTGGCGAACCCTATACATGCTGGTGCGTGACTGGAGAAAGCCGAATTCCACCGTATCGTCGGCTTGGGCCACCTTACTTTCTAAAAAGTTGATGAACTCCTGCAGACCTTTCTGATCGAGAATATTCAGGTCGGTGTTGTCCTTGGAGCGGTTGTAAACATCCTCAATCGCAGTACGGTCGTTGGGGGACAAATTGATTAACTGTTCTCTCTCCTCATCCGATAAAACTCCTTTAACCGTAATCAGCTGTGTCTGAGGATTATAGCTGACTTTGTTGCTCAATGGTGTAGGGATCGCTGTGGTTGTCGTCCAATTTGAAACCGTTACGGCATCATTGTCGATCGGAGTCTGGCTCAACAGGGTTTGAAGCAACGTTTGGATCGGCAGCACGACCCGCACTCCATTACGTAATTCCGTTTGGTAATCCAGCTCGGGTGGATCCAAAGGTGGGGCTGTGCCTTCCTCCGGTTGCTCCAATTGATTCGGATCCGGGTCTGGAAAGCTCAGGACTTCCCCGCTCACGTACTTGGCGATCGCCACGGCCCTTTGCCGTAACCAAGCCCGTCGCGCCAACCATTCAGCCCTGCGGTTCTGGAACTCAACAATGCGTTGTTGAAATAGTTGATTCGGCTTCTCTTCCAGCAGTAGGTTGGGCTCAAACCAGGCCTGGGGTACGGGCACCCAGACCTGCACCTGATCGGCCTGATCAAGATCAAAAGCTGCCAGGGAGGCCGAATCCTTAAGCACCAATTCCAACTGCTCTAGCGGAATTGGTGCCACTTGCCATTCATAATTGGCTGGGAAGAAAAAGTTCTGACTTTCACGGGGGGCTTGCGGGTCGAGCGCCGCCGAGGGCAACAGTCCAACCGGTGGCAGGAAACGGAAGCGCGGCGCCACCTTGTTTTGAACCCAGTCCTGTTGCTTCGCCAGCGTGTTGCCCTGGGGTTCAATCTCGGCGAGCTGCTCGGCAAACTGTTGCAGCCGAGCCTGCCAGATCAGGGGATCGCCTGAGTTCGGCACAACAGGGGTCTTTGGTCGCGGCCGCCCACCGGCTCGGACCACGGCAAAACCGTCGATGAATTCGATCTCCTGGCGATCTGCTGTGAGCGCGATCAGGGCGATCGGCAGACCTTGACGTTTCCAGGGTTGGGGATCTGGTTGTTCCGGGCTGGGGTGTTTGGGTTCGCCGCGGAGTTCTTGCGTGAAGATTGCGTTGGCCAGTTGGTTTCGCCAGCGCGACTGTTCAACTTCAGGTTCGAGGCCGCTGTCCCAGGCAAATAGCGTCAGTCGAACCCCATCGGTGTGCTGCTCATTCTCAAAAGCCCGTGAACTATCGTCCCAATCCGTACAGCGATTGGGATCGGCTGAACCTGTATTCAGCAGGACGATTGGCTGCAATACCAAAATGAAGGTGCGCAGAGTTGCCTGCCTGCCACTGTTAAGAAAGGCGTCCAGAGAGGAGTACGGGTCTTGGTTAAAGTAAACCGGCAATTCACTCAGTGAAACCGTGAGGGGACTTGGTATCCAGACATCTTCCCCACTGGCGCAGATTCCTTGGCCAGTGGCAATCTGGATACCCAGCTTGTTGTCTATATTTGGTGCTTCCATAACTTGCAAGCCGGAAATGACCCCGGCTGTGCGCAGCTGACCAAGCAGGGCCAGGTGGCCGCTGCGGTTGTTCTGCTCCGCTTGAAGTGCCAGATCACTGAGGGATCTACCGCTGAACAGATTGAGCCGCTTGTTCCAGCCATCCTTGTTGGAGTTGAACTCTGGCACCACGGCCAGGAGCTGTTCGCCGGGGATTGGCCTTTGGATTGGTGAGGCGTTCATGATTTCACCTCCTGCAAACGAACAAAATCACTACGGTAAGCAAAGTTACGTCTCCGTACAAACCAAAATTGCAGGCCTTTGTTTAACTCAGCTTGCCAGGCTTTATCAATTATGCTTTGGGGATTGAGAGCCAGGGTCATGGGCCTGGGTCGCCGGATCCCCTGCAAAACTTCAATGGGTAGGCGCTTGGCCAGTTGACCAGCTGCGGCTGGCAATAGCTGACGCTGTAATGGCGGTAGCTGGGGTTGATCCGGCAGGCGCAATGTGTTGTTCAGTTCTTGAATGCGCTGGCGCGGTACCGGAATCAGGACCAGGACCGCAATCGAATCGCGCGCCTCAGCGGTGAGCGTCAGGTCAATCGGTGGTAACAGCAGGCTGTCTTCGACCACAGCGGCCAGTTCATCTTCGGGAATGATCGACAGATCAACCTCGATCTCAGGGGGAAAGAAAATCTGTGTGAACTGGTTAGGGGTATTGGGATCAATGCTGTCGCTGGGCGGAACGTTTTGGATCGCAGCCGCTGGAAACGGTCCAACCGGAGGCAAGATCGAGAAATGCTCGGCAGCGCTGAAACTCAGACCGCGATTGCTGGCCGCACGCTGATCAAGTATCACCTTGAGGTGTTCGGCATACTGCTGGGCATGCGCTTCCCTGAGGGCTCTGGAAACGCCACCCAACGCCAGAATTTGGCGGGAGTCGCCCCCGAGTTCTCGCCTCACCAGCCAGGCATCCAGCCATTGCACCACCCCGCGACTCAGGGCAATCATGGCGATCGGCAGAACGTTGGCCAGGGAGGCCTGGCTTGATTCAGCCAAAAAGATGGCGCGAGCCGCCTGACTGCGCCCTTGCTCATCGCTGCCATCGCCAATATCCGCGTAGGGAATCAGGCTGACGACGGTGGCCTCACGAATCATGCCATCTTGAACCTTGCGCTCGCCGCCGGGTGAAGTGGGATAGCTGGCAATGGGGTCTTCCGTGTATTCAACTGGCCGTAACCCCAGCACAAACAGACCGGTTGCGGTGCGCAGTGGCTCAGTAGGGATTGCAGCAAGGCCAAAGGCTGCGTTGAGCCGTTGCACCGAGGCCAAATCAGCCAGGTTTACATCCAGATCGGCAGGAATGGCCACCAATTCGCCACTGGGTGTCAGCCCGTAGCCGGCAGTAATACGGACGATTGATGATCGATTAATATCAATTAAACTGGCGTCGGCATTGGCGATGTCGGTTACCATCAAGCCTTCAATGACCCCAAAACCACTGGACCTGGCCAGGTCTGCCTGGCGGCTCAGGAAATAGGTTTGATCGGCCGTGAGATCGGAGGCTTTTAAAAAACGCCCGTCGAAATAATTGGGTCGATTTCGGCGGGAATCGCCAATCAGGGCTCCAACTTTCTTCAGACGATCCTGCTCAACAAGATCAATTGCTTCGCGGGCCGATTTTGAACGGGTGTTCAGCATGGGGAAACCTCCTACTCAAGCGGGATTGGTATGCATGCCAGACCAGGCGGCCAGGGCTGCTGTGCTGTAAACAAAATGGCGAAGATCGTTGCGTACCGAAACATCACCCTTGCGGATCACTCGATTGTCTGCACTTATCGTAGCTGGGATTATCAGTCGTGCCAAAAACAGGGCGGTTGGGTCCTGTGCTTCGACATGTTCTGGCAGCGGCACCGGACCACGGCTGTTCCACTGGTCTGTGCCGCCCTTCCAGCCACTGAGAATTCGCTCCTGCAGCTCCAATCGACGCTCATCTAAGTCGGCGATCGCGCCAAGGTCAGCCCAGCGATCCTGGGGAAGATTTGCCTCCAGCTGCCTTACTTCAGTGCGCTGCAGCAGTTCCAACCGGTAGCTGTCGCGAATTCGCGCTGCCGTGATGGCATCGGTCGCGTCGTAGGGGCCCGCTGCGTAGGCCGGCGTATAGGCCCTGGGAGCGGCCACGAACCTGATGAAGACATCGGCAACCAGGCCGTTATATGGAGCTCCATGCAGGATGGGTTTGGTCAAACCCGCCAGCCAAGGTTGCAACCGCAGGCAGGCCGGGTTCCTGACCTCAATCATTCGGCCAAAGCGATCCAGCGCCAGACCGGGATGCACCTTCACTTCCCCTTCCTGCTCGGGCCCTGGAGCCACGTTGGCGGCTGGTTCCTGCCATTCCACTCGCAGGCCCGCCAAGGTGCCGTTGCCGCCCAGGTAGAAGAGGGCTTCGGCGAGGCGTGAGCGGTGATACAACTGCTCGGCCCTGAAGTCCTCGGCATCAAGCAGCATCCCGGTGGCGTAGTTCGGTCGATCGGGGCGCAGGGCAACGGCATCACTGAGCCCGCCATCCCCACGGGGTTGGCTGGCTATCTGATCGGGCTGTTCCTCATGGAATGGAGAGGGGGGGCTCATGGCTGTCCTCAGGTATGGAAGGAATGGAGTTCGCGATCTGCTGAATGGCGGGTTGGAGTAGCCAAGGAGCAGTTGGGTTGGCTCGTTCAGCGTCGCCAGCGCAGCCACCACGGTGGACTCCGATCCTGAGCTGGTTTGGAGGGCGGTGGTAGTGGTGGTGGTGGTGCAGCCACGGGCCCCAGAGCTCGTGGCGCGAGAATCGTGATGATCTGTTCGCTGGGCAGGCTTGCGTTGCCAGCCGCATCAATCACCACCAGGCGAAAGCGGTACCGACCCGGCTGAAGGCCCGCATCGACAACCACTGAAGGTCGATCGGTGCTGATCGTTTCATTCGGCTGGAACGCTGCCATGGTTCCTGCCTACTGCGGCCCGATCGGGGGTCGTAACGGATTAAATGTTCCGATTGGTGGACGAATCGTGTCGAATGCTGGCCGCTCGGGAATGGGCACCATCGTCCATTCGTAACGAACAATCTTGCCTGGATCCACATCGCTGGAACGTGCCCCGGAAAGGGAAAAGCTCTGGCCCAATTCCACCCCTTCCCGGGGGCCATCCAGCACGGCGGTGGGGTTCTGAGTATCGCGGATGGTGACCTCAAGGAAGGCTGGTTTTGAAGGGTTGTTCTGCTCGTCGAACACCACCAGCTGGAAGCGCAACGGCCCTATCGGCAACGGGTCAGTGGTGCTGACGGTGACCTCAATGGTGGGATCGCTCGTTTCGATCGGGGTGTTGAGTTTGAATTCAGCCATGACAGTTACGGGGGAGCGGGGGAATGGGGGTGGCGAGGCCTAGTCGAGTCGCTGCCAGCGGTAGCGGGTCAACCTCCGTCCCGGGCTGGCCCGGGAGGGCCGGGCGTCCAGTTCGAATGAATCGCCCTGTTCAACGGTCGCTGGACCCGTGAGCCGAGCTTGGGGTGGTTCGAGCACGGGCCAGTCGCTGCTGGCACGGCCCAGCCGCGGGTCCAGGCTGGCGGGAGATAGGACGAAATCCCGTCCGAGCGGACTGAGGTCGACTCGGGCCGCCTGAGGACCTGACTTGGCCGTCAGATAGGTATCTATGCCGACCAGACTGGCGACGCCCACCAGGAGGGGATAGGAGGCCTTGACGACGCGGGTCTCCACATGGGCCGGCGTTTCCAGCTCGACGATGCGCCGAATTAGTCCCAGGTCTTGGGGCTCCACCTGGTCGTGGACATAGACGGTGGCTCGGTATGCCAATTGGTCGAAGAAGGCGGCGACCGCTTCCCTTTCGCTGCTGTCCCGGGCGATTTCGGCAGCGAAAAGGGCCAGAAATTCCTGTTCCGTTTCAGCGCCCAGGATCAAGGTGTCGCCCACAAAGGAATTGCCACTCACGCTCAAGCCCGCCAGCAACGGATCTTCCTGATCGGCCAGGTCGGCACCCAGAATCGTGGCGAAGGTCTTTCGCAGCCGAAAGTCTTCCAGCACGATGATTTCGCCGCCTGTGACACGGCCTCCCGTGGCGATATCGAGGGCCAGCTCGAGCCCGTCCCTGGTACCTCGGCGGCGATAAAGCTCTGGCGTGCGCTGCAGCAACTGGCGCCGTCGATCGGTCGGGTAGGCGGGATCAAACGTCACGCCGATCCAGCTGCCTAGCCATTCGAGAGCTTCTGGCGGGGTACTGCGGGGGTTGGTGAGCAGATAGCTGTGGGCAATGCGGTCTTCCAGCGGCGTGAGGATCCCTTCGCAGTTGGCAAGAAAACGTTCCAGGAAATCGGCAGGGGTACTTCTGTCGCTGGGAACGTCGCGATCGGCACCGAACACCGTCTCCTGATACAGCTCCGGCAGGTAGCGATCCCGATAGGAAAACCGGGAGCCATAGACCCGCAAAGCGGCCAGAGCTGGGGTGCTGTGGCCATCGCCGCTCAGATTTACCTGCACCCAGAGATAGCGGCCCTGAAGTGCTCGCACCTTCAAGCCCGCCCGTTGCACCAGGGCCGTGAACAAGCCATTGCGATGGCGGTGCGCGGGGCACTGCAGAACTCCCTGATGAAAGGGCACCTCCGAGGCCATCGGCAGCCAGACACCACAGGGCACCTGGCCATCTCCCGGTTGGAAGCGTTCGCCGAAGCGGTGCCCATGCCAGTCGTGCGGTGGGTTCAGATCGTCCGTTGCCGCCAGCAGCACCTCGATTCCGGTGGTGGCTGGAATCGCCGCCTCCAAATAGAGCCGATGCCAGATGGTTTCTGGCGTGCCACTGTCAAAGGTGGGCTGTTGCGGTGCATCGGCATCGGTCGGCATGGCAGCTGCCATGGCACTGCGGCCGAATGCCTTGCCATTGCGGGCATAGATCGGCAGCGGCAACACATCCAGGGGTGCGGTCTGGGGGGGATAGCCGAGACCGGCAGCCTGCCGGGGGTAGTGGGGGGGCAGGCTGGAGCCGTGCACAAAGGGTCCTGGCACGAAGGCGGTTTCGGGGCCTGGTGCGGCGGGCTCATGGGCCAACTGGAGCGGATAGAGGTCACCGACTGGCTGGAGTGTCAGGCCAGTGGCGGGGATGGCTTCTTCGCCGAGCGGCAGGCCGTAGACGGGGGCCTCATGGGTCACCTGAACCAACCGGATGGCGAGACGCTCTTCACTTACCCAGGTGAGGCTCCAGGGGAAGAGGCTGCCGCCGAGCACGACGCCGGGGCCCAACTCTTCGGACGGCTCCAACAGCCGGATCCGTCCTGCGCCGTTGTGCCAGAGGAGCAGGGCCAGGCGACCGCTGGGGCTGGGCGCCATCGCCACCGCCTTTTCCTCCACCGGGATCAGCACCTGTTCGAGCCGGCTCAACCGTGGTGGATGGGGGTTGGCTTCGCAGCCACAGATTCGGTTCGGGTCGCTTTCAGGGCTGTCCAGCCCTGCCAGGGGGTATCCCTGAACTCGCCAGAGCGTCTGGTGAACCCGGTCCAGCACCCAGACCCCACCGTCGGGATGGGCGGCCAGGCGCCAGGCCTGGCAATCAGGTTGCGTGAGCGTCAGATCGGGCCAGCGTCCCCGGCAATCCCGCAGCAGCACCCGTCCCGCCATGGCCACATAGAGAACGCCGTCGTTGCCCATCACCAGATCGGAGGGGATCTCCCCACTGGCCGGTAGCAGCAGATCCGTGGGTGTGGCTACGACGCCCGTGGCCTTGATCCGCTGGCTCTGCGGATCCCAGTAGGCCCTGGTGCCATAGCTGTCGAGGGCCTGGGGAACCTTTTCCAGGTACGAACCAGCCTTTGATTCGAGCACGGTGGCATCCAGGGCAGCCTGCTCCCACCTGGGCCGTTGCTGGCTGCTGAGGCGCAGGTGTCTTTGGCTGCGGTCAAACTCCAGGGCTGGCGGATGGCCGGGTCGAAACCACTGCCCGCTTTCGGCAACCATCCAGAACCTCAGGCCGTTGGCGTCCATTCAGCAGACCTCCGGCATCACAGGCACGGCAATGCCCAGCCGATCCCCGGCCAGGGGTTTGGGGTCGAGATCGGCAGACGGCGCACCGCTGGCGACCACCACCGCCAGGAGTTCTGGCAACTGCCAGAGCTCAAGGCTGAGCGAGGCCGGTTGGGCGTCGGTGCCCAGAAGCTCCCGCCAGCGAGGGCCCGCCTGGTCCCGCAGAAACAGGCGCAGACCCGTCACACCAGCCACCCCGGGAACCCGCGAAACCACCACCTCCAGTTCCCGCCCCTGGATCGACCGACCCAGGGGCCAGCCCTCGCCTTGCAGCCCCCCCGGCACCAGCGGCCAGAGAAACCGCTGCAGGGCCTCCTTCACGGCCTGCAGCACCCCATCCTGGCCAAAGCAGTTCTGAACCTCCACCCCTACACTTATTCCCAGAGCCACGTATTCACAACCGATCACGTAAAGCTCCGTAGCCAGCGGTCGCCGCTGATCCAGCCAGGCGTGCACCCGCTCCAGCGTGGGGCGATCCGGTCGGGGATTGGGTGGCTGAATCCCATCCGCCTGGGGCAGCACCAGCACCGAAACCACGCCTGGCACTGGAGATCGTCTCTGCTGAGGTTTGAAACGGGGCAACAGTTCGACGCGCCCCAGCCGTACCCCCGGCGTTTCTCCAGCCAATTGGCGGTAATCGCTTTCGGTCACGGCACGATCGCGGTGGCGAAAGAGAGCGGGGATGCGCCGTTCTGCCGCTTCCAGGGTTTCGGCGTCTTCGCCACCGACTAGGGGCAACGCTTGCAGCACTTTGAACTGACTGCTCAAACGAAGACCCTGCCCATCCTGGGCCGAGATGGCGGTCAGGGCCCCTGGCGGCA
>JBIIRU010000156.1:0-6167 GCA_044341355.1 Cyanobium sp.
CCAGGCATGTGTCGAGCACCGGCCCGATCTGCTGCTGCTGGACCTGAACCTGCCGGATGGCCCAGGCATAAGGGTGGCAGAAGCCTTGCAACTGCTCAATCCGCAAGCCCGCTTGATTGTGATTTCGGCGTTAGCCCATACTTTCCTGTGCCCCGAGCATCTGGTGCCGATGCTGCTTGCCGTCGTTGACAAAAGCAGATCCTGTGATGATCTCGTGGAGGAGATCAGCGTGCTGCTGCCAACTAGCAATCCCTCCGCTGCCCAGGCCGAGGCCATTCTTGCCGAGCGCTTCCAATCGCTGACCCCCCGCCAACGGCAGATCCTGCAAATGATTGGCCAGGGCGCCAGCAGCCGTGATGTAGCCCTCCAGCTCGGCGTCAGCTTGGAAACGGTGAACACCCACCGCAGGCAGATTGCTGCCCGGCTGGGAATTCGTGGTGCCGCCCTGGTCCGTTACGCGGTTCTGCATGCCGAACTTCTCTGAACTAATCGGGATAGCCTTCGGCGGGCTGTTACTACTGGCCCTGCTGGTTGTTGCGGGAGTCTTGCTGGAACGGCGGCAGCGTTTCAAGTGGCAGCGCTTCCAACACGTCCTCAAAACGACCCAGGCCGACCTTGTCGTCGCTGAATCCACGCTGAGCCAGTTGCGCGTTCGCCTGAACGAGCTGCAACACACCAGCCAACTGGCAGTCAGTGTGGCCCATGAAATCAATCAGCCCCTTAGTGCCCTGCGTTTGCTAGCTCAGCAATCCCAAACTCAAGTTGCAACGGTGCCAGCCAGCCAGGAAGCGGCTCAGTCGGGCCTGATGGGCCGCTTTGAACACGAAATCGATCGCCTGGTCTCCATTACCGAAGCCCTGCACTTGTTGCTGCGCAGCCAGGACACCCGCATTGAGAGGGTCAATTTGGTCAGGGTGGTGCAAGCCGTTTTGCTGTATTTAAAGCGACCCCTGAGGCAGGCGGGGGTTCGTCTCAGCAGCGACGGCCTAGAGCAGCCCCTGCCGATTGATGGCGATCCCCAGCAATTGCAGGCCGCCCTCACCTTGTTGTTGCGGCGGGCATTGGCCTCCCTGGCCGAAGCCCCCCCCTCAAATCGCCTGCTCACCATCCACCTGGCCCCCACTTCAGGCGCTGCGGAACTGGTGATAAGTGACAGCGGGCCGTGGCAAGAAGGGCCCGAAGCTGTGACTCCAGTCTCTGGCAGCGAAGATCTGGGGCTGCACGTGGTGCGCATTACGGTCTCAAACCATGGCGGCCAATTCAGCCTTGGCCGCTCTGCGGAGTTGGGGGGCCGCCAAGTCCGGCTGTTGTTGCCGCGTTAGCGCAGACAGGCCATCGGATGGCGCGGGGACACATTCAGTGCCTTGGCTACTCCGGGGTGACAGACCGAGCCATCGACCGTATTCAGCCCGGAAAGCAGTTCGGGCCGGTCGATTACGGCCTCGCTGAGTCCCCGGCCAGCCATCACCTGGATGTAGGGCAAGGTGACACTGACCAGGGCTTCGGTGGAGGTGAAGGGCACGGCGCCGGGCATGTTGCCGACGGCATAGTGCTGAACGCCGTGGATGGTCAGCACCGGATTGGTGTGGGTGGTTTCCCTGCTGGTTGCAATGCAGCCGCCTTGGTCGATCGCCACATCGACGATCACGGCACCGGCGCCCATACGCTGCACCAACTCCTCGGACACCAGGGTGGGGGCGCGGCCGCCAGGCAGCAGCACGGCACCGATGAGCAGATCGGCATCGGGCACCAGCCGCTCGATCAGGGCGTCATTGCTGACCAGGGTCACCAGGCGCCCGCGCCGGTCCGCATCCAACTGCCTGAGCCGCTGCGGCGAGCGATCGAGCAGGAAGACCTGGGCATCCATGGCCGCTGCGATGCGGGCCGCGTGCCAGCCGACGGTGCCGGCCCCGATCACCACCACATTGGCGGGTCGCACCCCGGTACAGCCCCCAATCAGCAGTCCCCGGCCCCCCTGGGGTTTTTCGAGTAAACGGGCGCCCACCTGGGCGGCCAAGCGGCCAGCGATTTCACTCATCGGCGCCAGCAGGGGCAGGCTGCCATCCTCAAGCTGCACCGTTTCGTAGGCCAAGGCAGTGGTTCCAGCATCCAGAAGGGCTCTCCCCACCTCCGGATAGGCCGCCAGATGCAGGTAGGTGAACAGCACCAGATCGGGCCGCAGAAAACCAAATTCCTGGGGCTGGGGTTCCTTGACCTTGACGACTAGGTGGGCCCCCCAGGCTTCCTCGCAGCTCACCAGCCGCGCCCCGGAGGCGGCGAAGTCAGCGTCGCTGATACCTGCCCCCAGGCCGGCCCCCTCCTGCACCCGCACCTCCATGCCGAGGGATACGAGCTCGCGAATGCCGTCTGGGGTGAGGGCAACTCGCTGTTCATCACGCTTGATTTCGGCGGGTACCCCGATACTGGCCATGGGTGCCGCCAGCTGTGCTGCTGCCATGGCGCGTGGAATTGACGAACACTGATACCACTGTGGCCTCAGAGAAGCGAAATCGCCAAGCAGGAGATCAGAACGCCCTTGCTATCAGGATCCGATGGGGTGCGGCAGCTAAGGCAACAGGGCAGCGATCGGCATGCGCCAACCGCTGCCGAAGGAGCGGCTGCTGACCTTCAAGCTTGGCGCCGCCTGGCGCCGTTTGAACTCCGCTCGCCGCAGCAGAGACCAGATCCGCTGCACCAAGGCCGCATCGGCCCCTTCGGCCACCAGTTGCTCAGGGCTGATCAGATCTTCCACCAGCCGCTTCAAGATTGGATCCAGCACGTCGTAATCGGGCAGCGAATCACTGTCTTTTTGGTCGGGACGCAACTCGGCGCTGGGGGCTTTGCTGCGAATCGCCGCGCCAATCAATTCTCCCTCGGCCGGCAAACCCAAAGACCGAAGGCAGGGGCCGGCGGCTGCTGAATCAAGCCATTCGCAGAGGCTAAATACGGTGGTTTTGTATAGGTCGCCAATTACGGCCAGGCCGCCATTCATATCGCCGTAGAGGGTGCAATAACCAACCGCCAGCTCTGATTTGTTGCCGGTGGCCAGCAGCAGGCGGCCCTGCTGGTTGGCCAGGGCCATCAGCAACAGGCCCCGCAGGCGCGATTGCAGGTTTTCGGCTGCCAGTCCGGTGGGCGCCCCGCCCAGGGCCGGCTCCAGGGTCTGGTCACAGGCCGCCATCAGGGGGGCAATCAGCAGGGTGCAGGTGCCAAGAGAGAGGCGTTGGGCCAGGGCCTGGGCGTCGTCAATGGAGCCCCGGGAGCTCCAGGGGGAGGGGAGCAGCAGGGCCGCCACCTGGTCGGCGCCAAAGGCAGCGGCGGCCAGCACCGCCACCAGGGCCGAATCGATGCCGCCGCTAAGTCCCAGCACCGCTTTCTGGAAGCCGCATTTGCGGCCGTAGTCCGCCAGGCCCAGCACCAAAACCCTGAAAAGCTGCTCGCGGGGGTCCGCGAGCGGGGCTGCCTGCAGCGGCGGTTCCGATGCCAGGGCCAGGGGCAGGGCTGGGGCCAAGGCCTGCGACCCCACCTGCCAGCAGGCCACGGCTTCGGCGGCGCAGGGCAGCTGCAATTCCACACCGCCGGCGGCGTTAACCACAAAACTGGCGCCGTCAAAGACGAGTTCGTCGTTGCCGCCGATCTGGTTGACATAGACCACCGGCACCGCCAGGCGGGCGGCGGCCCGGGCCGCCAGCCGGCGCCGCACGGCCCCTTTGCCCTGGCCAAAGGGCGAGGCGGAGAGATTGAGCAGCAGGTCGATGCCCGCCGCCCCCAGTTCGGCCACCGGATCGGCGTCGGCCAGGCGCTGACCATGGAGGTCGTCCTCCACCCAGAGGTCTTCGCAAATGGTCAGCCCCAGGCGCCAGTGACGGCGACCCCGCTCAAGCGGGAGCACGGCCGCCTCCTGGCCGGGTCTGAAATAACGGCGCTCATCAAAAACGTCGTAACTGGGCAACAAGCGTTTGCGGCCCACCACCCGCCAGCCGGCTGGTTCGACTAGGGCGACGGCGTTGTAGAGGCTGGGCCAACCCGGCTCCAGGGTGGCTTCGGCGATTCCCACCAATAGACCGAGGCCGGCGGGCATTGCCGCCGCCAGCCGCTCCAACACCTGCGATTGCTTATCGATCAGGGCCGATTGCAGCAGCAGGTCCCGGGGTGGGTAGCCCCAGAGCGACAACTCGGAGCTGACCACTAGGTCGGCGCCAGCGGCGGCGGCTTGGCTGCAGGCGGCCACCAGGCGATCGCCATTGCCCTCCAGGTCCCCCACCAGGGCATTGAGCTGGGCCAGGGCAAGGCGCATCAGGGGGTTGGCGGAGGCTGGGCCAGACCGTAGAGCCCGTGGCGATAGAGCAGGGGCCAGAGTTCGGCCGGGACCAGGGAGAGATCTGGCTGCCCCCTTGGGGTCTGCCTCTTTGGGGTCTGTCGCACTAGCCGGCTGGCGCTGGCGGGAATTTGCAGGGGTAACAGCTCGATTTTGGCGCCGGCCTGGCGCAGGCGCTCCAGGTCGAGTTGTTGCAGGGGCCAGCCCTGGCGGGGGACCACTGCCAGGCGCACGTGGGCCAGCAGCTGATCGGCCTGGCGCCAATGGGGGATTTGGGGCAGAAGGTCACTGCCGACGACAAACACCAGCTCGTGGTCTGGCCAGCGCTGGGCGGCTCGTTCAAGGGTTTCGATGCTCCAGGGGCTGCTGAGCTGCTGCTCCAGGCTGAGGCGGGGGTTGGCGATGGCGGCCACCAGGGCCGCCAGCAGCTGCACCCGGATCTCTAACGGCGCTCCGTGCTGCTTGAGGGGGTTGTCGCTGGCCCAGGTGGCCACCAGGGGGTAAAGAGTGAGCAGGCCCTCCAGCAAGGCGCGATGGCCGCAAGTGGGGGGGTCGGCGCTGGTGCCGAGCAGGGCAATGGCGGCCATGGTTAGGGGGCGGGGCGCCGACGTCGCGGCGGCGGCCGTTGCTGGGAGCGGGCGGGGACCCATTCGCCCAACCATTGACGGGTTGCAGGATCCTGGGCCGCCAGGCGGCGTAACAGGGCGCCGGGCCGGCCGGCGGCGTCGCTGCTGCGCAGCAGTTGTTCGGCAGCGAGGCGGCCGGTGCGGCGGGTGGTGTGGACCGCCAGGGCGGCCTGGGCCAGGGCCACCGGGGCGGCGGGGGCCAGGCTGAGGCCACCGGTGAAGGGAGCGCTGAGGGTGAGCACCTGGCGCACGCCGCCCAACAGCACCTGCAGGCCCACCTGAACGCCCCCCAGCAGGGCGTTTTGGCCCGACAGGCTGAGGGCCAGCTGGCGGGCGCCGCTGCGGGTCATCGGCAGGCCATAGAGATCGCAGAGCTGCAGCACCAGCAGACTGTCGCAGGCCAGACCACCGGCCAAATCAAGCAGCATCAAGGGATTGGCGACCACCCCGGTGGCCTTGAGGGCGGCGAAACGGCCAATCAGGTTCTGGGCCTGGCGGTGGCCCTGGCGCAGGCGGCAGCGATGCAGCGACCGACCGAAGCGATCGGCCGCCAACAGGGCATTGAGGGCGAGCAGCAGCTCGCCGTGGCGCTCTAGCAACGTGACCAGGGCCTGGCGCAGGGGTTCGATGCGGGGTGGTTGGGGGCTGGAGCGCACCCGACCATCGGCCAGCAGCTTTGCCTGGCGGGGTGCGGCGGCGACGGCAATCGGATCAAGGTGCTGGGCTGCGGGGGGCAGGCGGCGGCGGATGCTGGCCAGCAGTTCTGGCAGCTCGGCTGCGGGCCAGGCATCGCTGCGGTTCAACACCAACATCAGCGGTTTGCCGGCCCGCAACAGGGGATCGAGGGCTTCCAGTTCGACCCGGGTCAGGTCGCTGTCGATGACGAGCAGCACCAAATCGGCGCCGAGGGCCACCCTGGCCGCCAGCCGTTCGCGGGCAGATGCGGCGATTTCATCAATGCCCGGGGTGTCGACCAGGTCGATGCCGTTGAGGCCAGCGATGGGCTGCTGCCAGCGGCGCTGTTCCTGGATGCGGGTGCAGCCGTGGGCCACATCGGTGGCGAAATGCTCATCGCCGAGCAGGGCATTGAGCAGGCTGGATTTGCCCACCCCCACGCGGCCAAATACCGCGACCCGGGGGGTGCGCTGCTGCAGGCGCTGCAGCTGGCGATCGAGGGCGCCGAGTTCGGGGCGCAGGGCGTCCTGTTCGCGGGGGCTGAGGGC
>JBIIRU010000157.1:0-6166 GCA_044341355.1 Cyanobium sp.
TTTTTGAGCAGCAAGGGGAGCAGCCCCAAAACGGCGATGGGGATATGGATGGCGAGGGTGTAGCCAAGGGCCCGATTCAGATTGACGGCGACGCGGCGGCCCAGGCCCAGGGCCCGCACCAGATCCATGAAGGTGTCATTAAGCAGCACCAGATCGGCCGATTCCCGCGCCACCGCCGTGCCCCGCTTACCCATGGCCACCCCGATATCGGCGGCCTTGAGGGCCGGCGCGTCGTTGACGCCATCGCCCGTCATCGCCACCACCTCGCCGGCCGCCTGCAGGGCCCGTACCAGTTGCAATTTTTGCTGGGGCATCACCCGGGCAAACACCGACACCTGGGCCACCAGCTCGTTGAGGCGCTCGGGGGCCATGCCCTCCAGGTCGGCGCCGCTGAGCACGGGGCCTGGGGGCAGGCCGGCCTGGTCGGCGATCGAGCGGGCCGTGACCGGGCCATCGCCGGTGATCATCACCACCCTGACGCCGGCCCGGCGGGCGATGGCGATCGCCTCGGGCACATCGGCCCGCAGGGGATCCGCCAGACCCACCAAGCCCACCGGTTCAAACAGATAGTCGTGGACATTTGCAGGAGGCTCTCCCCGGCTGGCGGCGCTTTGGCCCCCATGCAGTTGCACCCCACGCACACCGGTGGCCACCGCCAGCACCCGCAGGCCCTGGCTTGCCAGGCTGTCGGCGGCGGCCAGCAGCTGCTGCCTTGAATCCGCCTCCAGGTGGCAGAGGGAGGCGATGGCTTCTGGCGCCCCCTTTGCTGCCAGTTGCCAGTTGCCTTGGCCATCGCGCCAGAGCTGGGAATACACCAGCAAATTGCTCTGCAATGGATAGTCCTTTTCCAGGGGCCATTCCGGGTGCAGATGCTCGCTGCCTTGCAGGTGGGCCTGGGCGAGGCGTTGCAGGGCCATTTCCATCGCGTCCACCGGATCGCCGCGGCTGGCCAGCACGGCCCACTCCAATAGGGGGTGGAAGGGTTCTGCCAGGGGCATGCCGGCCTGCCAGAGCTGGCGATCCGGCCAGGTGAGCAGGTTCTGAACCGCCATGCGGTTCTGGGTGAGGGTGCCGGTCTTGTCGACTGCCAGCACCGTGGCGCTACCGAGGCTTTCCACCGCTGAGGGGGTGCGTGCTAGCACGCCGATCCGCGCCAAGCGCAGGGCCCCCAGGGCCAGAAACAGGGCCAACACCACCGGGATTTCGTTGGGCAACACCGCCAGGGCCAAGGCCAGGGCGGCCAACAGGGCGCGGGGCCAATCGCCACTGAGACCCCCCTGCAACACCGCCAAGCCGGCGCACAACCCCAGGGCCCAAATGGTCAGGCGGCTTGAGAGTTGCCGCGTGTGGCGTTGCAGCCGGGTGAGCGGCGGTTCGACAGTGGCCAGGCTGCTGCCCAGCCGCCCCAATTCGGTAGCCCCCTGCACCCCCGTCACCTCGGCCCAACCGCGGCCACTGGCCACCAATGAGCCCGCCAGGATGCGCTCGCCGGGATGCTGGCGAGCCACGGGCAGGGATTCGCCGGTCAGCAGCGATTCATCCAGCCACAGACCGACGGCCTCGCTGAGGCTGGCGTCGGCAGCAATCCGATCCCCCTCTTCGAGGCGCAGGGCATCCCCCACCCGCACCTGCTCGGCAGGCACCTCAATGACGACACCGTCGCGCCGCACATGGGCCCGTGGCGCCGATAGGCGGGCCAATTCGGCCAGGGCCCGCTGGCTGCGGTTTTGCTGCAGGGCATCAAGGCCGGCAATCACACCAACAAAAATCAGCAGTATCAAGGCATCGACCGGCTCGCCGATCAGGCCGTAGATGAGGCTGCAGCCGAGCAACAGCAGGTTGGTGGGCTCCAGCCAGCTGCCCATGGCCCTGGTTAGTTGCGCCAGCTTGGGCCGCAAGCCTGAGATCGCTGGGATGTTTGTCATGGCGGCATTGGTTCCCTGTCCCAGGGGAGGGCGCCAGGGCCATTCGGCGGGCTGCGATTGCCTGCCAACCCTAAGAACGTCAAGGGGTGTTGGCCCGCTGCAAAGGGAGCCATGGCCCCCCACACCCCACTTCGAGGACTAATTGCGTTTTAGCGCACCAATAAAGATCGCGCACTTCAACTTAAAATCTGCATGATAATGAGAGAAAATCAGGGTATGTCAGTTGCTGCAATGTGTCTGATGGGGCCTGAGCTTACTTGCTCGGGCTTCAGCACTGACACGAAGGTGCATCAGTGGCAGGATTAGGTGCAAAATGCTTGCAAGATGAACATTTCATGAACAGGCGCCGTTCCATATCTTTCAACAGGAGTACGGTCTATCTGGGCCATCCCTTCGCAACATTGCCTTCAACCAACATGTTTAGGATTAATCAACACACCACAACGCTTTCCAAAGCTCTGCTCACCGCCGGACTGCTTGGCGGCGCTGCCCTCTCCACCCTCGGCGCTGGTTCGGCGCTGGCGGCGTTCCCTAGAGAAGACTGCTCCTTTGGAGCTTCAATGGCTCATGCGAAATGCGATGTTGTCTTTGGGGCTGCTGGGTTTACGGGATGGGATCTTGTAGACAAAAAGTTAACGAACCTAGACCTTTCAAATGTCGGATCAGCAAGCGGAGATTTTTCCTTCATCTATGACGATTTTGGCCCTACTGGACTTAGTCCAGAAGATATGTGGCAGACTCTGATAACGTTTGACCCAGACCTACGTGATCCCCTCAACGGATCCTATTCATACGATCTCGAAATCATCGAACCGTGGAAATCTCAGGGTTGGACGTTTTTAAACGTTAAACTTGAAGATGTTCAAGCAGGAAGCACAACAGTAACTAAAACGATTACTGGCGGCAGCCCTAGCCCTCTTGTTTTGACTTCCATTGATGGTGGTGACATGGGACCCGTGCCCCTTTCCGGAACCTCTATTCAAGTGACGGATTCGTGGGTGATAACTCCAGGTATGGGTGTTATCGATTCGATCAATAATACCTATATGCAGCAAGTCCCCGCCCCGCTGCCCCTTCTTGGCGTCGGTGCCGCCTTCGGTTCGATCCGCAAGCTGCGCAAATTCTCCTCCCGTTTGAAGACCTTCTCCATGGGCTGAAGATCTTTTTACAGATCACCTCGCCCCCGCCGCAAGCGGGGGTTTTTTTTGTGCCGGGCGTTTTCAGGAGCCCTGCTTAGGGCAGCCTCACAATCTCACCAACACCTGCCGCAGATCCTTCCACACCGTTTGCAATTGCCGCTGGCGATCCTCGCCGCCGCTGGCACCTTTACCAGCGGCAGAAACGCCACTCTCCAGCTGCACCGCTAGGCATTCATAGCGGGCCTGTTGCAGGCCGACCAAACGCAGCAGCCGGGGAGCCGACCAGCGGTTTTCGGTCATGCTAGCTGCCAATATGGGCCGCAGCAGATAACCATTGAACGCCGCAAAACCCGTGTTGGTTAGACAGGTTTGCAAGCGGGTTGTACTGCCGGCTGGATCCGCCGCGCCGCGCCCTAGGGCGAGCTGATCGGCCTGGGGCGTCGAGCCCCCGGCCTTGGCTACAGGTTGAAACACCAGGCGCTGTTCCTGCATGGCAAAGCCTGGAACCAGAGTCGCCACCGCTTCCATGCCCAGGTCCTTGCCCCCAAGCGTTGTCTCGCTCAATTTCGTGCCCGTGCGGCTGCGCACCGGCAGCAGGGTCAACGTCAACATCGGTTCACCCGAAAGCGGCACCAAGCGGAACTTGCGCGTCGTGCCGCGACTGAGATCGCGGCCCCACTGTGGCGCTGCGGTCGGCAGAGCGCTGATGCGGTAGCCCGCCATGCGCAAGCTGGAGGGAGCCTCAGCCTCGGGCATGGGAGCAGATAGGCCCACCACTTTCCCTACGGTTGCCATCAAGGTGAGTAGGGCCAGCCCCGCCAGCTGGCGCCGCAAGGGAAGGCCGTTGGGGTCTTGCTTCTGGGTAGCGCTCGGCTGGGTAGCGCTCGGCTGCGAAGTGCTGCTCATCGGGTCCCCAGGGCGGCCACCTGCCGCGCCATCCAATACACGTAGAGCCACACGAACAGCTGCATGCCCACCCCGCTGAATAGCAGGGAGCCCCAGTGTTCATGAAAGAATTCAAACCACCACATCCTGTTCGGCAGGCTGCTGGTAACGAACAAGGCCAGCAGTGTGATCCGCATCCCGTTGACGACTATTCCCAGCAAAGGAGCCATCACGATCATCAGGCCGTTCTGCCAGCGATGGCGCATTGGAAACGCCATCGCGAAGATCACAGCCACAAGCAGTAGCTGCAAAAGCATGCCCAGACCTGCGCAGGCTCCACCCACGTTCACCCCTCCTCCCTGCAGTTTCAGCAAGGTTCCCAACTGCACAGCCGTGTAGCCGCAGAATGAGAGCATCTGCTTGGTAAGCCAGGCGGTCGCCACTGACAGGGG
This sequence comes from Cyanobium sp., assembly GCA_044341355.1. Taxonomy (GTDB): domain Bacteria; phylum Cyanobacteriota; class Cyanobacteriia; order PCC-6307; family Cyanobiaceae; genus Cyanobium. The sequence goes on from JBIIRU010000157.1 coordinate 4,402, forward strand.
GCCAAGTGGCGTCAACGTGCTCACTGCACTGACCACCGGCAACAGTGCCAGCACGCAAAAAGATTTCAGGAAGGGACGCAGTTTGCTCGCTGGTGCCGCCAGCAGGGCCAGGGCAATACCGGCCAGCAGGGGCAGAAGGCTGGCGAAGAAATTCGAGCTCATCAGGCGCTGGCCGAACCAGAGCATTACCACCAGCAGGGCCACGCCAACCCGACGACCGATGCGCCCCGGCCGGGGCTGCCAACTAGCGGGCGGGCTATTGAGCACCAACACTGCTCCGCCCATCACCAGCATCATATTGAGCGCCACATCCGGCCACTGGGTGAGCAGGCTCAACTGCAGCAAATACAGCGCGAAAATGGCAGCGAGCAGCCCCCAAAGATCGCGGTTGTCGAACGAACGCCAACGGGCCAGCAGGTTGGGCCATGCCATGGCTTGGAGAGCGCTTTTCATGGCATCAGCTTTGAAGCTATTTCCCAATCTACCGTCCCGAGTTTCTTTCTTCGGCCGATTGTCGTCAATCTACCGGCGTTGCCGAATGCCGTTTTTTGCTACCACAGACATGTTCCCGTCGCCCGTCAGTTGCCCCCCGCCGCGAGCCGCGAAAGTAGTTAACAATTTTGCGCGTTTAGGCAAACTCCTCCTGCTTTGGGATCACTATTGAGCAGAGAACTGCCTGCCTGCCTGCATCGTCGTGCCGATAAGCAGTCCTGCCATCCGCCAACAGGTCGCCGGCACCGATCAAGCTCTGCCCTTGGCCGATGTGATCGCCGCTATCGTGATCTCACGGTTTAATGGCCGATAGCTAGCGGAGCTTTGCGCCATGGGCGGCATCACTCTGGACGACTTAAGCCAAAGCGTTGCTTACCGGGAGATCTCTAGGCAGGGCCTGCTGGAGGTGTCCAGCCGGGCCCTGCCGCCGAAGCGGCTGGCGGCGGCGGCGGGGTGATCCCATCGCAACCGCACACTGACCCCTTCTTTGAGCACCGCTGCGAACAGATGGCAGCGGTGCTGGTGGATGCGGGCCGGGTTGTGCCGGCGTTGGAGAGGGATGGCACCGGCCAGTTGCGGGCCCGTTGGTGGCCGCTGCCTGCCGCCGCCGATCGCCCCTGGTTTGAGGCCATGTTGCCGGCGGACGACCTGGCCAGCCAGCGGCAGTTGGCCGATGCCCTTGCCGCTGCTGTGGATCGCTGCGTGCGGCAGCGGATTTTGCATGGGGCCCGCAGCGGCTCCACTTCGTCGCAGTGCAGCTTTGGCCTGCCGGAGGCCTGGCTGACGGCCCTGGCCAGCGACGATTCCCTGCTCGCCAGCACCGCTTCCGCCCCCACTGCCGAAGCAGAAACAGCCCTGTTGCAGGGCGTTGCGTCCTGGGTGCGCCAGGGGGTGGCGGCCAGTGGCGAGTTGCAGCTCTGCCTGCGCTGCCATGAACCGCCCGATGCTCGCCGGCGCCGCTGGCTGGTGGAGCTGCTGCTGCGCCCGGCCGCCGACCCCAGCTTGCTGGTGCCCTTGGCCGCCTTCTGGGCTGGCGAGAGTCCCTTTGCGGCCAGTGCCTTTGAGGCGGTGTTGGGCCAGCTGGGCCTGCTCACCCGCCTCGCCCCCGAGTTGGCCCCCCTGCTGGAGCAACAGGCCCCGGCCTCGTTAGAGCTGGATGAGGCGGGGTTGGTGCAGCTGGTGACCCAGCGCTCCGCCCTGCTGGCCGAAGCCGGCTTCGCCCTGCTGCTGCCCAGCGGCCTGCGCCAGGGCCAGCGGCTGGCGATGCGGGCCC
>JBIIRU010000158.1:0-6165 GCA_044341355.1 Cyanobium sp.
GGCATGAGCCGGAAGCCACAGGCGTGGCCAGCTTCCAGTCGCCAGTGGATCCTTTCGACTTCACAATCGGGGAAGGTCTGACGAATCAGCGAAAGTTCCTGATCGCAGATCACCGGGAATGCTTCCGCGATGCGCATCACAGAGCAATGGTGTTCGCTGATCAGCCAGGCTTGGTTGGGGCTATCGGGGGGGAAGGTGTCGGAAGGCTCGCGGTGGAAATCGGTGACATAACCCTCGCTGCAGCGCAGTTCTGCCAGGCGCTGCAGTCGCTGCTGCAGGGGCCCCTCACCGATCTGATGGCGATAGGTGGCCGCTTTGACAACGGCCTGCTGCTGCAGCAGCACCGCCTGGGTTTCGGGGGGCAAGGTGGCCGCCATGGACGTGAGCAGGCCCAATGCAAAGGCCTCATTGCCATCGGGGAAGCAGCCATGCCCGGCCACCGTGAGCCTCCAGCGATTGCTCGGACGGCCCGGCCCGACTTGGGAGCTACTCGCTTCAACCAGTTGATCTTCCTCAAGGCCACGCAGGTGGCGCCGCATCACCTGGACGGAAACCGCAAGCTGCTCGGCGAGTTCAGCGGCGGTGCACTCCCCTTGGCGCATCAGCACAGCCAAGACTGCTTCCCGGGTGGGAGGTGCCTCGGCGGTGACGCTGGAACGGTTGCGGGGTTGGGGCTCCATGGCTGGCACATTGCCTAACCACCATGCCACGCATTTTGACGCTTCGTTGGAGGCCCTCAGGCCCCGATCCCCTCCCCCAGGGAGCACAATGGGCCTTCTTGGAGCGAAGGCCCCAGCTCCTGGCCCCGGTGCCCTAAGATTTTGACTTACGAAACTTTGGGGTTTCGCAAGTCAAAACGGCTGATTTCTGCCGTTCCTTCAGCCCCTACCCCTGTCCTTGCTCTTGCTTGCCGTGCCTGCTTCCGACGCTTCTGTTCCCACGGACCCCAGCAGCACCACAGGTACGGGCGGAACTGATAACAGTTTGGAGGTGATCCGTCGTTTTGCCGAAACCTATGCCCAGCGCACCGGCACCTTTTTCTGCAGTGATCCAGGCGTCACCGCTGTTGTGCTTGAGGGATTGGCCCGAAACAAAGATGAACTTGGCGGTGCTCTGTGTCCCTGTCGCCATTACGAGGACAAAAAGGCCGAGGTGGCCCAGGCGTTTTGGAACTGCCCTTGCGTTCCCATGCGTGAGCGCAAGGAATGCCATTGCATGCTTTTTCTGACCGAAGACAATCCTTTCCGCGGTGATCAGCAGACCATCAGCCTTGCTGAGGTTAAGGCTCTGACCAGCGGTTGACCCCCCCCACCACCATGACCAGCACCGCTTCTGTTGGAGATTTGGTGAGTCAGCCGTACCGTTACGGCTTTGTCACCGATATAGAGACTGAAAAGATCGCCAAAGGCCTTGATGAAGACGTGGTGCGGCTGATTTCAGCCAAAAAGCATGAGCCTGCCTTCCTTCTGAATTTCCGGCTCAAGGCCTATAACCAGTGGCTGCAGATGGAAGAGCCAGACTGGGCCGCTTTGGGCCATGGCCCGATTGATTATCAGGAGATGATTTATTATGCCGCTCCTAAGCAGCAAGCCAAGAAGGCCAGTCTGGATGAGGTTGACCCAAAGTTGTTGGAGACCTTTGATAAACTGGGAATACCTTTAAGCGAGCAGAAGCGCTTGAGCAATGTTGCGGTAGATGCGGTTTTTGATAGTGTTTCTATCGCTACAACCTATCGAGAGAAATTAGCTGAATATGGTGTTATTTTTTGTTCTATCAGTGAAGCGGTTAAGGATTATCCTGACTTGATAGAGCGTTATTTAGGCACCGTAGTGCCAACTAACGATAACTTTTTTGCGGCTCTTAATTCGGCGGTATTCAGTGACGGTTCGTTTGTTTTTATACCCAAGGGCGTTGCTTGTCCCATGGAGCTTTCTACCTATTTTCGGATTAACTCAGGTGATACGGGTCAGTTTGAACGCACATTGATTGTCGCCGAAGAAGCCGCCAGCGTCAGTTATCTTGAGGGCTGCACCGCGCCGATGTTCGACACCAACCAACTCCATGCAGCTGTGGTTGAATTGGTGGCACTTGATGATGCTAACATTAAGTATTCTACGGTTCAAAATTGGTATGCAGGTGACGAAAAGGGTGTCGGGGGTATTTATAATTTTGTCACCAAGCGTGGCCAGTGTCGTGGCGCCCGCAGTCACATCAGTTGGACCCAGGTGGAAACGGGGTCGGCAATCACTTGGAAATATCCAAGCTGCGTCTTGCAGGGTGAAGACTCCAGTGGAGAATTCTATTCCGTAGCCCTCACGAATAACCGTCAGCAGGCTGATACCGGAACTAAAATGATTCATGTTGCTCCCGGCACCCGCTCAACCATCATCAGTAAAGGCATTAGTGCCGGCAGCTCCAGTAATAGTTATCGTGGATTGGTTCAGATCGGTCCCAAGGCGGTAGGAGCACGGAATTATAGTCAGTGTGATTCGATGTTGATCGGCGATAAAGCCGCCGCTAATACCTTCCCTTACCTGAGATCCCAACAGCCTAATGCCAGTATCGAGCACGAAGCCAGTACCTGTCGCATTTCCGAAGATCAGCTCTTCTATCTCCAGAGCCGCGGCATTGGCTTAGAGGAATCTGTCTCAATGATGGTAAGTGGTTTTTGTCGCGATGTCTTTAACCAGTTGCCCATGGAATTTGCGGCTGAAGCCGATAAACTCCTTGCCCTTAAGCTTGAGGGCTCCGTCGGGTAGGGCTTACGACCTTGCCCACAGCTTTGGCATCGTTGGGCCTGCCTTTTTCTTTGTTCAGCTCTTGATCTGTTTTTGCTACCCGTGATTCGACCCGACGCTCCCGTCCTACTTGAGATCTGCAATCTTCACGCCACGGTGGGGGATCAACCTATTCTTAAAGGCGTCGATCTCACCCTGCGGGCCGGTGAGATTCATGCCGTTATGGGTCGCAATGGCAGCGGCAAAAGCACCCTCTCCAAGCTCTTGGCAGGCCATCCGGCTTACACCGTTACAGCGGGAACGGTGCGCTATAGGGGAGAGGATTTGCTGGCTCTGGCGCCGGAGGACAGGGCCCGCGCAGGCGTTTTCCTGGGCTTCCAATACCCCGTCGAGATTCCTGGGGTGAGCAACCTTGAGTTTTTAAGGGTAGCCACCAATGCCCGCCGCACGGCCCAAGGGGCCGAAGATCTCGACACCTTCGCCTTTGAAGATCTGGTGCGCGAACGCTTGAAGGTGGTTCAGATGGATCCGGCTTTCTTGGATCGCAGTGTTAATGAGGGCTTTTCAGGTGGCGAAAAAAAACGCAACGAAATTCTGCAGATGGCCCTACTGGATCCCCTGGTAGCCATCCTTGATGAAACAGATTCTGGACTCGATATCGATGCGCTGCGCATTGTCTCAGCCGGCGTCAATCAATTGGCCACGCCAGATAACTGCATTCTGCTGATTACCCATTACCAGCGGCTGCTGGATGAAATAACCCCTGATTACGTCCACGTCATGGCTGCTGGCCGCATCCTGCGCACCGGCGGCAAGGAACTTGCCCTGGAACTCGAGCGTCGTGGTTACGACTGGGTTGATGAGGGCCTTGATTCCTCAAATCTGGCCGATGCAATTGCTCCGCCCCTTGAGGTGTTCTGAAATGGTATCTCTGGCAATGTCGACCGTAACGGCCCCCGGACCGGCCTCAGCGGCTTGGCTGGAGTCTGTTTTGCGGGTATTTGAGTCATCCTTGCCCGCCGTCCTTGGCGAATCCGCCGGGTGCTTAGACCAGGATCGAACTGCAGCCCGTGACTATTTCCGGCGCGCAGGTCCGCCCTCCACCCGTCAGGAGGCCTGGCGGTTCACCAGCCTGGCCCCCCTATTCTCCGTGCCCCCCCAGGTGTTGCCAGCGCCGGCAGCGGCGTTCGAGGCGGATCATCCCCATGACAGCGAGGTCCTGAGGCTGTACTGGGACGGTGATCGTGATCCTCTGGCTGGGGTGGATCTGCCGGAAGGCCTTTCACGATTGGAAACCGGGTTCCAGGACGCTCTTCTCGGAACAGTGCTTCAGGCTGCCGGTACCGCAGATTCCTGGTTGGTGCGCTTTAATGCTGCCCTAGCCACTAAGGTGTTGGCCTTGCGGGTGCGGGGGCAGGTTTCCTTGCCTCTGGAGTTGGTAAGTGATTGCGGTGATGGGACCGGCGTGCGGCCCCTGAGACTGCTGTTGCTGTTGGAGGAGGACGCCAGCTTGGAACTGTTGCAGGTGCATCGTGCTGCGGGTTCCAGCCTCGCCACCGTGGTGGTAGAAGCGCAGCTCTCACCTCGGGCTCGCTTACGCCATGGCGTCCTGGCCCAGGGCACGGATGCGAGTTGTCTGCTCGCCCACCTGGCTGTCTCCCAGGCCCCCGCCAGCGAATTGGACCTGACAACTGTTGCGGGCGGTTGGGGTTTGGTGCGCCTGGAGCCCGCCATAACCCAGGTTCAGGGGGCCGCGGCCACGCGGCTGCGGGGCTTGCAGGTGGCGCGCGATCGGCAAATAGCCGACCTCCATAGCCTTGTGCGTTTTGAAGGCCCGGAGGGTCAGCTTGACCAACTACAGAAAGCCGTGGTCGATGATGCCGGCCGCAGTGTTTTCCATGGGGCGGTGCAGGTGCCCCAGGCGGCCCAGCGCACTAATGCATCCCAGTTGAGCCGCAACCTGCTGCTCTCAGACCGGGCCAGGGTGGACGCGATTCCCCAACTGGAGATCGTCGCCGATGACGTGCGTTGTACCCACGGGGCCACCGTGACCCGGTTGCAGGAAGAAGAACTCTTTTATCTCCGCAGTCGTGGCCTTGGTGCAGACCAGGCTGCGCGCTTACTGCTGGCAGGGTTTTGCGATGAGATCCTGGCCAGTTTGCCGGAGTCGGCATCCAGTTGGAAGCCTGCCGCTGCTTTGCTGGGCCCGGCCCGGCCCCGATGACCATGGTTAGTTCCACAGAGCCCCAGAAGCCATTGCCAGCCGCTGCGATTACCTCCCCTCTCGGGGCTGCTCCTAATGCTCCGACGCTCGCCGTGGAAGACCTGTCAATTCTAACGCGGCCTGATTTTCCGCTGTTGGATCAGATCGCCTGTCTTGGCGAGCCCCTTGTTTATCTCGATTTCGCCGCCACCAGCCAAAAGCCGCGCCAGGTCCTAAATGCCCTCAGCCATTATTACGGTCACGACAACGCCAACGTGCACCGGGGGGCCCACCAACTGAGTGTGAGGGCTACCGAGGCCTTTGAGGGGGCTCGGGAGTCGGTAGCCCGTTTCATCGGTGCCACCAGTCCCCGCGAGATTGTTTATACCCGCAATGCCAGCGAGGCGATCAATCTGGTGGCCCGCAGCTGGGGGGACGCCTTTTTGCGGGAGGGCGACGAGGTATTGCTAACTTTGATGGAGCACCACAGCAATCTTGTCCCCTGGCAGTTGCTTGCCCAGCGCACCGGCTGTGTTCTTCGCCATGCAGGAGTAACAGAGAGCGGCGAGCTGGATGTTGACGATTGGATCAGCAAGTTGAACGAGCGCACCCGGCTGGTGAGCGTGGTGCACGTCAGCAATACCCTCGGGGCCTTGAATCCGGTGGCCCATCTCGCCGAACTTGCCCACAGCGCCGGTGCTCTGATTTTGGTGGACGCCTGCCAGAGCCTGCCCCACCAGAGCCTTTCGGTTGCTCAGCTCGACTGTGATTTTTTGGTGGGTTCGTCCCACAAGTTATGCGGTCCAACGGGCATGGGATTCCTCTGGGCCCGGGAGGCGCTGCTGGAGTCAATGCCCCCGTTTCTGGGCGGTGGCGAGATGATCCAAGACGTATTTTTGGATCGCTGCACCTGGGCTGAATTACCCCACAAGTTCGAGGCCGGCACTCCGGCCATTGGCGAGGCGATCGGCATGGGGGTAGCCCTGGACTATCTCTCGGCCCTGGGAATGGATCGGATCCATGCCTGGGAGCAGCACTTAACCCGCAGGCTTTTTGCGAGGCTGCAGGCGATCGAGGGGTTGCGAATACTTGGGCCCACCCCCGAACAACAGCCAGATCGCGGCGCCCTGGCGGCCTTTGCGGTGGAGGGGTTACATGCAAACGACCTGGCCTCCCTGCTGGATTCGGCGGGGATCTGCATTCGCAGCGGCCACCACTGCACCC
>JBIIRU010000159.1:0-6147 GCA_044341355.1 Cyanobium sp.
GTGCGTCTCACCCCTACCAGCTTCGCGCCGCTGGTGGCCGAGGCCCTGCGCCAATCCATGCCCGCTGACCTGGAAACCCTGCTCAGCCCCCAGGCCCTTGACCAACTGCTCGAAGGGGGCACCCCCGAGGGCATGCGGCGGCTGATGGGTGTGGCCTGGAGCGAGCCGGCCAGCCTGCTGGACTATCTGCCGGCCACCACCATGGTGGTAATCGATGAGCGTCGCCATGGCCTCGCCCATGGCCAGCAGTGGTTCGACCATGCGGCGGCCCACTATCAAGAAGTCACAGGCGAAGGGCCGCTGGCCAACAGCGGCGGCCCGCCCCTGCTGTCGCCCACGTTGCACCGTCCCATCGCCGAGGCGTTAGCGCTGGCCGAGACCTTCGCCGGTTTCGACCTGGCCGAGCTGCAGGAAAGCGACCAGCACCCCAATGGCTTCGATCTGGCGGCCCGGGCCGTGCCAGCCCATCCCAACCAATTCGGGCGCTTGGCCGGTCTGATCAAGGGGTATCAGCAGGAGAAGGTCAAGGTGTGGCTGGTGTCAGCCCAGCCCAGTCGCGCTGTAGCCCTGCTCGAAGAGCACGACTGCATCAGCCGCTTCGTGCCCAATCCCGGCGATTTCCCGGCCATCGAGCGGCTGATCGAGCAGAACACCCCGGTGGCCCTGAAGTGGCGAGGCACCGCTGCCATCGAGGGCCTGCAACTGCCGGCTTGGAAGGTGGTGCTGCTGAGCGATCGGGAATTTTTTGGTCAGCAGAGCCTCAGCGCCGGCGGCTATGTGCGGCGGCGGCGGCGGGCCGCCAGCCGCAGCGTCGATCCCGGCAAGATGCTGCCCGGCGATTTCGTGGTGCATCGCAACCACGGCATCGGCCGCTTTCTGAAACTGGAGAAACTCGCCCTCGGCGGCGAATCCCGCGACTACCTGGTGGTGCAATACGCCGATGGTCTGTTGCGGGTGGCCGCCGACCAGCTGGGCAGCCTGGGGCGTTATCGGGCCAGTAGCGAGGCCCCGCCCGAGCTGAACCGCATGGGGGGCAGCGCCTGGATCAAGGCCAAGGAGCGGGCCCGCAAGGCCGTGGCCAGGGTCGCCATGGACCTGGTCAAGCTCTACGCCGAACGCCACAAGGCCGCCGGCTTTGCCTTTCCCCCCGATGGCCCCTGGCAGAGCGAACTCGAGGATTCCTTCCCCTACGAACCCACCCCCGACCAGGCCAAGGCCATCAGCGAGGTGAAGCGGGACATGGAGGAAGCGGCGCCGATGGACCGGCTGGTCTGCGGCGATGTCGGTTTTGGCAAAACGGAGGTGGCGATCCGGGCCCTGTTCAAGGCTGTCACCGCCGGCAAGCAGGGGGCTTTGTTGGCCCCCACCACGGTGCTGGCCCAGCAGCACTGGCGCACCCTCAGCGAACGGTTTGCCCCCTATCCCCTCAAGGTGGCCCTGCTCAACCGCTTCCGCACCACCGCCGAACGCAAGGCGATCGGCGAAGGGCTGGCCGATGGCTCCATTGATGTCGTCGTCGGCACCCACCAGCTACTGGGCAAAGGCACCAGCTTCAAGCAGTTGGGTTTGCTGGTGGTCGATGAAGAGCAGCGATTTGGTGTCAACCAAAAAGAAAAGATTAAAGCCCTGCGCAAAGACGTCGACGTGCTCACCTTGAGTGCCACGCCGATCCCGCGGACGCTTTACATGAGCCTTTCGGGGGTGCGGGAGATGAGCCTGATCACCACGCCGCCGCCCCTGCGCCGCCCGATCAAGACCCACCTGGCCGCCCAGGATGAGGAGGCCGTCCGCAGTGCGATCCGCCAGGAGCTCGACCGGGGCGGCCAGGTCTTCTACGTGGTGCCGCGGGTGGAGGGCATCGAAGATGTGGCGGCCCAATTGCGCCAGATGGTGCCGGGGTTGCGGCTGCTGGTCGCCCACGGCCAGATGGCCGAAGGGGAACTGGAAAGCGCCATGGTCGCCTTCAATGCCGGCGAAGCCGACCTGATGCTCTGCACCACCATCATCGAGAGCGGCCTGGACATACCCCGGGTCAACACGATCTTGGTGGAGGACGCCCAGAAATTCGGCCTGGCCCAGCTGTATCAACTGCGCGGCCGCGTCGGCCGCAGCGGCATCCAGGCCCATGCCTGGCTGTTCTTCCCCGGCGAGGGCTCCCTCAGTGAGGCGGCGCGGCAGCGGTTGCGGGCGATTCAAGAATTCGCCCAGCTCGGTAGCGGTTATCAATTGGCGATGCGGGATATGGAGATCCGGGGGGTTGGCAACCTGCTGGGGGTGGAGCAGAGCGGCCAGATGGAGGCCATCGGCTTTGATCTCTACATGGAGATGCTGCAGGAATGCCTGGCCGAATTGCAGGGACAAGACATCCCGGCGGTGGATGACACCCAGATCGATCTGCAGGTGACGGCGTTCATCCCGGCCGATTGGATCAGCGAAAACGACGAAAAAATGGCCGCCTACCGCGCCGCCGCCACCTGCGGCAGCAAGGAGGCCCTGGTGGAGCTGGCGGCCGCCTGGACCGACCGCTACGGCCCCATTCCAGCGCCGGTGAACAGCCTGCTGCAACTGCTGCAGCTCAAACTGCTGGCCAAACGTTGTGGCTTTTCGCGCATCAAGCCTGAAAAACCGAATCTGTTGCTTGAAACCCCCATGGAAGAACCGGCCTTCCGGCGTCTGCGCCAGGGACTGCCCCAGCATCTGCATGGTCGGTTCGTCTATCAGGCAGGTGCCGGCTCCACCGCCAAGGTGCTGGCAAGGGGTCTGGGGGTGCTGCCACCGGCGCAGCAACTCGAACAACTGGCCGAATGGCTGACCACCATGGCGGCCCACCTGCCCGATGCCGATGGCCTCAGCGCTGTGGAGCGCCAGGAACAGCAGGCCAAGGTAGATGCTGCGGTGTTGGTGGTCTAATATGGAGCCGGCTTAGTTATATCCATAGCGCCTCGATTGCAGCAGCCGCACATCCGCCGGAATCATGTCGCCAGCGGCCAAGCGCACCGGATCCCCCGGCACTAACCGCTCAATAGGATTTCCTGGGGCCCAGGCGCAACTGGGCCTGCAGGCTGCTGAGGCTATCGGCACTGCTATTGAGCTGGGCCAACAATTGCTGGGGATCTTCACAGGCCGCCCGCAATAGATTGTCTATCCGCTGCCCAGATTTAATTGTACTCACCAGGAATATCCTGCTTGCTTACAGTGACCCTACCGACCTTCTGACCTGAGAGCCGTAGCAGTTCGTCGCCCGAGAATTCATAGCCTAATTTGCAGGCAAGTTGGGCCACATCATCGGCGGTGGCGGCAGCCAGGGTCTGCTGCTTGAGGGCCGGCTCATTTTGCATATGTGCCAGAAAGGCCCTGGCTTGATCGAGGCTCATCGCTGTTGCAGCGGCGGGGCTTCCAGCATGCCGCAGCCCCTTAGGCTGGCCAGGGTGTAGCACCCGCTTTCCAGCAGCCGATTTTGAGCATGGCCTTTTTCGAAGCCCTCTGGCACGGTGAGGGCATCGGCGACGGTGGCGATCTGCAGGAAGCCTTACTGGCCTACAGCGCCGTGCAACCCGAGGATGGGGACTGGAACGCCGCCTGTGCCAACGAGGCGGCCAAACCATGCATTTTGCGCTACCGCTCCTTTGAGGCCTACCTGGACAACGCCGACGAATTGGAGACCATCCCCGTGACGGTCGCCATGCTTGCTGCGGCCCTTCCCCGCACACCTGTCGATCCCAATCCCGATCAGCAGGACTGAAGGGACCTGGTTGCGGGCATGATTAAGAAATTCGCCGCTGGATCAGTGCCCTCGCCGCCGGCCTGGTCCCGTTCCCAACCATGGCGTTGAGCGATTCGCTGGCTGCTTTCAGCAGCGTGGTCGGGGGTGCGCTGCGGCTGCAGGCCGAGGCCTTCGGGGATGTTCACTATCCAGGCCCAACCGGGGCCGTGGGCCTCTGGATTGCCCTGTTGGCGGGGTTTTCCCAGGCCATCGGCCAGGCTTTCATTCTATTTGTCAACCGGGTGCGCCCCCTGCGTTTTGCCCTCTGCCTGCTGGTGGAGGCCCTGCTGTTTTTGCTGGGGTTTCTGGCCTGGGCCCTTAGCACCTGGTTGGTGATCCGGTTGCTCTTTGCCTACCCGATCACGCCGATGCCGGTGATCCGTGCCCTTGGGGTGGCCCATGCCCCCAGGTTGCTGGCATTTCTGGGGGCCCTGCCATACCTCGGTGTCCCTTGGTTGAACCTGCTCTCCTTTTGGACCGCCATCGCCTTTGTGGTGGGCCTGGTGGACGCAACCGGCCTGGCCCCGTGGAACGTATTCAGTGCCCTGGTGGCTGGCTGGTTCGTTATGCATGCTTTGCAGCGCAGTGCCGGTCAGCCGGTGATGCGCCTTGGCAACCGGCTGCTCGATCGGGCCGCAGGCAGACCGGTGCTGCGCGAAAAGCGCCAGCTGCGCCAATTCCTTGCCGACGAGGCAACGCCACCGGCCCCGCTGGACCGTCACTGAAATGACCAGATCACGACTGTGGCGTTGGAGTTGGCGTTGGGGATGGCTGCTGCTGCTGCTGGTGGCGGGGCTGGTGCTGCTGCCGGGCACCGGTCTGCTGCTGAATCTGGCCTATGGGGCCCTGCATCGCAGCTTCGGGATGGCCGTTGATCTGGCCAGCATCGCCCTGGTGCTTGTGCTGGTGGTTGGCTTCTTTGCACCCCTGGAAGCCATGGGCTGGTGGGCCGGCTGGTTTGGCGAGGAGATGGGAGCCGCCGACAGCATCGGCCAGCTCGCCACCACGGCCACCACGGAACGGATTGGCCGCTGGGTGGTGTATCTCGATGGCATCGGCCAGGTCTCCCTGGAGGCCCAGCCCGAGGGGGAGAATTTCATGCGGCAGCTGGCCGCAACCCTGCCGGCCGATATTGCCATCATCCGGGGAATCATGCCCTACTCGGTGGTCAATCAACCGATAACCGAAGGCAGTTGGGTGGCGACGTTTTGGCGCTGGGTTGATTGGCTGCGGCTGCGCCACCCCCGCTCTTTTTTGGGAGCCATCATCAACCTGCGCAACCTGGCGGTGGTGGCGGTATCAGCCGACCCGCGCTACGGACCCATCTACAACCGCGGCACCGCCAAGGTGATCGCCGACAGCCTGCTGGCCAACGGCTACCCCCTGGCCAGCCGCACGCCGGTGACCCTGATGGGCTTCAGCGGTGGTGGCCAGATTGCCCTCGGCGCCCTGCCGCACCTGCGTCGTCTGCTGGCGGCGCCGGTGGAGGTGATTTCGTTGGCGGGGGTGTTTTCGGGCGGCAATGCCTTTCTGGAGGTCGACCACCTGTTTCACCTGGTGGGTGAGCTTGATCCTGTCGAGCGGATCGGACCGGTGGTCTTTCCAGGCCGCTGGCGCCCGATGGCGTTGTCGTACTGGAATCGGGCCCGGCGTCGCGGCAAGGTCACCCTGATCTCCCTGGGGCGGGTGGGCCATGAGCTGCCGGGAGGCATCTTTGACACCCAGGTCAGCTTGAGCGATGGCCGCACGCCGATGCAGCAGACGCTGGATCTGGTCAGCGCCATCCTCACCGGCCGCCTAGGCGCAACCGCGGCCCCCGTACCCGGCGAAAGCAACTACCAGCGCTTCAGCAGCAATCCCTGGCACCAGATCACCCCCGCGCGGGACACAATGCCTTTGCCCTCAGCGGCGCTGCGGCCCCTGGATCGCTGGATCGGCCGGCTGGTGCTGCCCGAGCCCCAGCATCGCGACGCTGGTGTGGGCTTCGAAGTGCTGCATGCCCCCGATCCCTGGGGCTCCTTGGTGGGCCGCCAGGTCAGGCTCGACTGGATTGCCAAGCCCCTGCGCTCGCTGGCCATGGACGTGCACTTCAGCGATGCGGCGCTGGCCAGTTGGGAGAGTGGTGCCATCCATCCGCTGCGATTAGAAGGCTGGCGCCAGGTCACGCCCCTGGAATCGCTAGCCGGCTCCCGCCCGCGGGACGACCAGCTGGTGCGGCTGCGGGGTCCGGTGCAGGTGCGCCAGGACCGCCTGGGGGCCGTCGGCCTGGAAGTGCAGGCCGAACCGCTGCAGACCACGGGCCTGGCCCTGGCGCTGGTGCGCTTCATCGCTCCCCTGGGCCAGGACAAATGGCAAGTGCGGCCCTATTGCAGGCAACGGCGCCG
>JBIIRU010000160.1:0-6120 GCA_044341355.1 Cyanobium sp.
CGCGCAGGGCCTGGGCTCCCGGGGGATTGTGGGCGCCATCCAGCAGCAGGGGAAAGCCTCGAAACTGGCGCCGCTCCAGCCGCCCGGGCCAGCGGGCCGCCGCCAGACCCCGTTGGATGGCCTGGGGGGAAAGGGTCCACCCCAAAGCGTGCAGGGCTTCGGCCATCGCCACCGCCACCGCCGCATTGCTGCGCTGCAGATTGCCTGCCAAGCCCAGGCGCGGGCCCCCTTGTGCTTCGCTGGCCAGCGGCTCCACCCAGCGCAGGCTGCAGTTCCAGCGTTGCGCTTCCTGGCGCAGCACCTGGGCCACCTCGGGGGCCTGGAGGCCGCTGATGGCCACCCGGGCCCCGGCCATCACTGCGGCCTTTTCGCGGGCAATGGCCGCCAGGTTGTTCCCCAGCAGGTCGCAATGGTCCATGCCGATGGGCCCAAAGCCGACCACCTGCCTGTGGGGGTGGGCCGTGGTGGCATCCAGCCGTCCTCCCACTCCCACCTCCAGCACCACCAGAGGCAGCCCCTCGGCTGCGAAGCGATCGAAGGCGGCGGCGGTCAACAGCTCAAAGGGGGAGAGGCCATGGCGCTGGCCGATGGCCAGCCAACGGCCCAGATCTGCGCGCAGGGTGTCTGGGTCGATCCAGGCGGCTTCAAGTTGGATGCGTTCGCACCAGCTAACCAGGTGGGGCGAGCGATAGATGCCGCAGCGCCAGCCCGCCGCCAGCAGGATGCAATGCAGTTGGGTGGCGATCGAACCTTTGCCATTGGTGCCTGCCACCTGAACGGCGGCGAAACGGCGTTCGGGATGGCCACCCTCGGCCAGGGCTGCCTGCATCCGATCCAGACCCAGCTTGATGCCACGACCGGCGAAAGGTTGCAGCAGGTCATCCAGGTCAACCGGGGGTGGAAGCGAACCCGGGGACAGGGGTGGCTCAGCCAAACGGAACGCTTGCGGTTGACGCCGTCAGGCTTACCAGGGCCAGCTCCAGCCGCTCGACCATTTCATGGAGATGGGTCGATTCGATCACCAGGGGTGGCACGAAGCGCACGACGCGGGGCCCGGCGGGCACCAGCAGCAGCCCCTGGGCGATAGCGGCCTTGACGAGCTCTGGTGCCGTGACGGTTCCCTCGCGCAGGACCAGGCCCTGCAGCAGGCCCCAGCCCCGGCTGCTTTCCAGCAGGGTGGGATGCCGCTCAGTCAGGGCCCCAAGCAGGGCCGAGAGTTCGGCGCCCCGCGCTTGCACCTGGGCCAGCAGACCCCGTCGCCCAATCTCAGCGAGGACTGTGAGCCCAGCGCGGCAGGAGAGTGGATTGCCGCCAAAGGTGCTGGCGTGGTCTCCGGGTTGGAAATGGTCGAAGCGGGCCTTGACCGCCAAAGCGCCGATGGGAATGCCGCCCCCTAGACCCTTGGCCATGGTGAAGGCATCGGGCTCGACACCCAGGGTTTCGTAACCCCACCAGCGACCGCTGCGGCCGACGCCGATCTGAACTTCATCGAAAATCAGCAAAATGTTGTGGGCATCACATAACTGGCGCAGCCGCTGGAAGAAGGCCGGATCGCCGGGGTTGACGCCCCCCTCACCCTGCAGTGGTTCGATCAATACGGCCGCCACGCGGGGCCCTTCGGCTTCGCAAGCAGAAAGCAGGCTCTCAAAACTGGTGATGTCGTTGTATTTGAAGTAGCGGAATCCCTGCACCATGGGCTCAAAGCCGGCGTGATAGCGGGGCTGGCCAGTGGCTGTCACCGCCGCTAGGGTGCGCCCGTGGAAGCTGGCTTCGGCCGTGAGGATGAGGGGTTCGGCAATGCCGCGCACGCGGTGACCGTGCTTGCGGGCCAGCTTGATTGCCGCCTCATTGGCCTCTGCGCCTGAATTGCAGAAAAAGAACCGATCGGCGCAGCTGATCTGCCGCAGGGCAGCCGCTAGCTGCTCCTGTTCCGGAATGCGATAGAGATTGGAGACGTGTTGGAGCTTGTCGAGCTGCTCGACAAGGGCCTGGCGCAGCACCGGATCGCTGTGACCCAAGGTGCAGACGGCGATACCGGCAACCGCATCCAGGTACTGGTTGCCGTTGCAGTCCCAGACCCAAACCCCCTCACCTCGCACCAGTTCGAGGGGGTATCGGGCATAGGTGTCCATCACCGCAGAGGGGATGGCAGGGATGGGAGCGGTGGGACTCGAACCCACATGCCCGAGGGCGCTCGATTTTGAGTCGAGTCCGTCTACCAATTCCGGCACGCTCCCTGTGACTCCACTGTACGGGCTCGTCAGTGGGGGTCGACGACGCGGCGGATCGAAGCGCCGACACCGTTGAGCCGCTCTTCAAGGGCGGCATAGCCGCGGTCCAGGAATTCCAGACCCATCACCGAGGTGATGCCGTCGGCCGCCAGTCCAGCCAGCACCATGGCGGCCGAAGCCCGCAGGTCGGTGCCCTGGACCGGAGCGCCGCTGAGGCGGGCGACGCCCTCGATGCAGGCCGTGTTGCCCTGCAGCCGAATCGAAGCCCCCATCCGTTGCAGTTCGGCCACGTGTTGGAGGCGGTTTTCGAAGATGTTTTCCACCACCATGCTGGTGCCCTGGGCGGTGGCCAACAGGCTCATGAAGGGGGCTTGCAGGTCGGTGGGGAAACCAGGGAAGGGCTGGGTGCGCAGGTCGACGGCCTGGACCGCTTCGGCGCGGATCCGCAGGCCCTTGCCTTCAACCTCAAGTTTGCAGCCAGCGTCTTCCAGTTTGGTGAGCACCGCTTTGAGGTGTTCGGGGATCACTGGGGTCACCAGCAGATCGGAGCGGGTGATGGCGCCTGCGAGCAGCAAGGTGCCCGCTTCGATGCGGTCGGGAATCACCGCGTAATCAGCACCATGGAGCTGATCAACCCCATCGATGACGATCGAGGGAGTGCCGGCGCCCCGAATCCGACCGCCCATGGCGATCAGCAGGTTGGCCAGGTCCACAACCTCTGGTTCTTGGGCGGCATTTTCGATGGTGGTTTCGCCTTCGGCGAGCACCGCTGCCATCATCAGGGTTTCGGTGGCACCGACGCTGGGGCAATCAAGGTGGATCTGGCCGCCGGTGAGGCGACGGCGACGGCCCGGCACTACGGCGGTCACGACGCCGTGTTCGATGGTGACTTGAGCGCCGAGGGCCTTGAGGCCCTTCACATGCTCAACAACCGGTCGGGAGCCGATCTGGCAACCGCCGGGCAGGGGCACCTGGGCCATCCCCATGCGGGCCAGCAGGGGGCCGATGCAAAAAAAGCTGGCCCGCAGGGTGTTGACCAGTTCGTAGGGAGGGGCGGCTTGGGTGATGTTGTCGCCGTCTAGATCGATGATTTCGCCACCCCGGACCACCCGCACCCCTAGGGCGGCCAGGATTTCACCCATGGCCGCGATGTCGGTGAGACGGGGGACATTGCGCAACCGCAGGGTCTCCTGGGTCAGGAGGCAGGCAGCCATCAGCACGAGGGCCGAATTCTTGGCCCCATTGACTTTTATCTCGCCGCTCAACCTTTGACCGCCGGTGATCTCGAGCCTTGGCTGAACCACGGTCTTGGCGGGAGCGGCGAGGAGGGTCATGGAGGTGGGGATTACCGACAGGTTCTTCTAGAAGTGAATCTTGACAATGATCCAGGCCAACGTCTAGGGGGTCGCCGTTGGAACTGTCCGGTGATTCTGGCTCCTTTCGGGCCACCTGCAAGGACCGTGATGGCGTAAAGTTTTCAAATCGGTGCGTTTTTCGCGCTGAATCGCCCGCGGATGTGGCGGAATCGGTAGACGCGCTAGTTTCAGGTACTAGTGACAGCGATGTCGTGGGAGTTCAAGTCTCCCCATCCGCATGATTTTCCCCCAATGATTGTTATCAAAATCTCAAACGCTTCCGATGTGGTAGCCGCCAAAATGGGCCGGTTCCTCGAAAGCTTTACCCCAGATCAATTCGACCGCGACAAGGTTGAGGATGTTCTGATCACCAAGTTGATTGAGCAACTTGCCCTGGAAGGAATCAGTGGTGAAGTGGCAGCCGTCCGGGGCATGACCATGGAGGCCAAGCAGCTCCTGATTGAGGAGCGTCTCCATGTCAGGCACCACGAGTTTTTCTGAGAACAGTTCTGAGGGCAGGTCTGAGGGCAGGTCTGAGGGCAGTGACGAGCCCCTGGTACTGACCAGCCGCCGCAATCCCCTGGTCGCCCGGCTCCGGGAACTCCATACCCCTGCCGGCCGCAGCCGACAGGGGTTGTTGCTATTGGAAGGTACCCATCTGGTCCAGGAAGTGGTGAGGCTGCGGCTGCAACCGGAGTTGCTGCTAGCCACTCCGGCTTGGTGCGAGGGCCATCGCGATCTGCTGGCTTGCCTGCCTGCCGCGACCCAACTGAGACAGGCCACCGCCGCAGTGTTGGAGGCGGCCGCCAGCACCAGGCATCCCGATGGAGTTTTGCTCACCCTGACGCCTCCCGGGCCCGCAACGCCCCACCCCTGCAGCGAGGCGCCCGCGTTTGTGCTGGCCCTCGATCGTCTGCAGGATCCGGGCAACCTCGGCACCCTGCTGCGCACGGCCCTGGCGGCGGGCGTGCAACAGGTTTGGTTGGGGGAGGGGGCCGATCCCCACTCGCCCAAGGTGTTGCGGGCGTCAGCGGGGGCGGCCTTGGAGGTGCCGCTGCTGCGTCTCAGCTCAGAGGCCTTGGTGAACCGGGTGGACCAGGCCCGCCAGGGGGGGTGGCAGATCGTGGCGACGGCGGCAACGGCTCCAAGGCCCTACTGGCAGGTCGATTGGTGCCAATCCACCCTGTTATTGCTGGGCAACGAAGGGGCTGGGCTGGCCGCCCCCCTGCAGGCCCTGGCCGATCAACGGGTCAGCATTCCCCACAGCCAAGCGGTGGAATCCTTGAACGTGGCGGTGGCGGCCGCGCCGCTGCTGCTGGAGCGCATGCGTCAGACCCTCTGCGCCGAATCGAGATCACCAGGGGGGACAATGCCTGAATCGTTCGCGACGTCCCGGTGACGGCCACTCCCTCCACCCCCGCCCCGGTCGCTGCCCCTGCCGATGGCGCTGCCGCAGACGACCTGGCCTTTGATGTGATTGTGATCGGCGCCGGTTATGGGGGCTTTGATGCGGCCAAGCATGGGGCCGATCACGGGCTCAAGGTAGCCATCGTCGAATCCCGCGACATGGGGGGCACCTGCGTCAATCGGGGCTGTGTGCCTTCCAAGGCGTTGCTGGCGGCCAGTGGCCGGGTGCGGGAGTTGGCGGATGCGGACCATCTGGCCGGCTTTGGCATCCATGCGGCACCGGTGCGCTTCGAGCGCCAGAAGATCGCCGACCACGCCGCCCAGCTGGTGGCGACGATCCGGGCCAACCTGACCAAGACCCTGGAGCGGGCCGGCGTCACAATTTTGCGGGGCAAGGGCCGGCTGCAGGGGCCCCAGCGGGTGGTGGTGCGTGAAAGCGGCAGTGGCATCGAAAGGGTGTATGCGGCCCGGGAGGTGATCGTGGCCACCGGTTCGGATCCCTTTGTTCCCCCCGGCATCACCACAGACGGCCGCACGGTGTTCACCAGTGATGAGGCCATCAACCTGGAGTGGCTGCCCCGCTGGATCACGATCATCGGCAGCGGCTACATCGGCCTCGAATTTGCCGATGTTTACACCGCCCTTGGCTGTGAAGTCACGATGATCGAAGCCCTCGATCGCGTCATGCCGACATTTGATCCGGACATCACCAAGATCGCCGCCCGCCACCTGATCGAAGCCCGTGACATCGATGCCCGCACCGGCGTGCTGGCCAAAACGATCACCCCCGGTTGCCCGGTTCGCATCGAGTTGGTCGATATGGCCAGCAAGGAACCGGTGGAAACCCTGGAGGTGGATGCGGTGCTGGTGGCCACCGGCCGGGTGCCGGTGAGCAAGGACCTGAATCTGGCCTCGGTGGGAGTGCAAACCAGCCGAGGCTTCATCCAGGTGGATGAAACGATGCGGGTGCTCACCAGCCATGAGGCGGACGCCACCGTGGTTCCCCATCTCTGGGCCGTCGGCGATGTCACCGGCAAGATGATGCTGGCCCACACGGCCGCCGCCCAGGGGGCCGTGGCCATTGACAACATCCTGGGCCACGAGCGCCGCATCGACTACCGCTCGAT
>JBIIRU010000161.1:0-6103 GCA_044341355.1 Cyanobium sp.
GCTCATCGCGGGGGGGCAGGCGAACAGGCCGGCAGGGGCATCAAGGCGCACCCCTGGCGATTCCATTGTCCCTGGCGCCGGTCTGGTTGCGGCCCCCCAGTCGGGGCGGAAGGCCGTACTGTCCCGGACCCCTAAAGTCTCAAATCATCAAATCCCTTGCCGTGGCGCCGTTGTTCCCCCGGGGCCCTTGGGCCTGTGGCCCAAGGGCCCGCGGCTCTTGGGCCCGCACCCTGGCCGCCGCCCTGGTGCTGGCCAGCTTGCCGCTCTTACCCAATAGGGGCTTGTCCCAACAGGCCACGGCAGCCCCTTCAACCACCCCGACTTTGGGCCAGGCGATCAAGCCTTCCAACGCTGCCCAGCTTGCCCTGGTGCGCCGTCTGCGCGAGCGGGGGGCTTTGTATTACGGCGCCTGGTGGTGTCCTGCCTGTTTTCGGCAGAAAAATCTGTTCGGACAAGAGGCGGGCAACCAACTCCCTTATGTCGAATGCGAAAAAACCGACGCCGATCGCCAACGTTGCAACCGGGTCGGTATCAAGGCCTATCCCACCTGGGTCCTGGGGGATAAGCGGGTGGAGGGGATTCTTTCCTTGGACGCCTTGGGCCGCTTGCTAGGCGACCCCCCCAAGCGCCCTGCGCCTTAGTGGGGCATCAAGAGTGGGGCATCAACAGGTTCACCGAGGTGGTTAGTCCGGCGGCCTTGAGGTTGGTTTCGTAACGGCGGGCGGCTTCAGGATGGCCCCTGAAGACGATGGCAGCACCATTGCGTTGCAGCCGTTCGTCGAGCCAGGCGGCACTGGCCGCCGGCAGACCGGCAATGGCCCGGCGCAGGGGTTCGATCACCGGCTCAAGGCTGTTCAGCACCCAGACGGTGGCCAGGGGTGGGCGGGCAGCACGCTCCTGGACAAGGGCGGGCAGCAGGGGGGTCGAAGCGGTAAACGGGGCCATTAAGCAATGTCGAGAATGGATTCAACCTATGGATCACCCCGGGGCGACCGGCAGGGGGAGAGCCGTCAAAAAGCCGTTCTTGACAGGGTTGCCCCTATTTGCTGCGGCCCAGTTCAGCCAGTTGCTTCTCCAGGACTTCGGCGGTGACGGCCCCTGGCAGAAATTGACGATCCATCACCACGGTGGGGGTGCCTTGCAAGCCCAGGGCTTCAGCCTGGTCGACCTCCTTTTGGATTGCTTGCAACGAGGCCGGCCCCGTGCGGTCCTGATCGAAACGGGCCAGGTCGAGCTTCAGGTTGTTGGCGATTTCGCCATAGAGGGGCTCTCCCAAGCGAGCCTGGTTGGCGAAGAGGGCGTCGTGATAGGCCCAGAATTGGCCTTGGCGACCGGCGGCCCAGGCAGCTCTGGCGGCGGGAAGCGCTTGGGGATGGATCTGGGTCAGGGGAAAATTCTTATAGACAAACGTCACATCTTTGCCGTGCTGCTCCACAAAGGCCTTGAGGGCTTCATGGGCCTGGGCGCAATAGGGGCACTGGAAATCGGAAAACTCCACAACCACCACCTTGCCACTGCCGCGGCTGGGGGAATCGCCGATCAGGTCGCGGGGTTGGGGATAAAGACTTCGCAACTTTTCGGCCTGCTGACGCCGTTGGGCCTCCTGCTGGTCGCGCTCGTAGGCATTGAGGGCCTCAATCAGCACGGCAGGGTGGCGACGGATCACCGCCAGCACCTTTTGCTCAAAAGCGGGATCGAGGGTACTGGCGGCCAGTTCCGGTGCGGTTGCCGGGGGGGAGGCAGCCCTGGCGGCGGCTGGTAGCCCCAGCGGCGAAACCAAAAGTCCAAGCAGCAGAGCTACCAGGAAGCCAAGGCGGGGGTGGCTGAACAGCGGGCGCGCGGGCCATGGGCCCAGGGATCGAAGGCGGAACAAGGGC
This sequence comes from Cyanobium sp., assembly GCA_044341355.1. Taxonomy (GTDB): domain Bacteria; phylum Cyanobacteriota; class Cyanobacteriia; order PCC-6307; family Cyanobiaceae; genus Cyanobium. The sequence continues at coordinate 1,878 of JBIIRU010000161.1, forward strand.
TGGGCCAAGGGTGGGCAATCGTCGCAGGTTAGGGGGCGCCGTTGCCGTGGCCATAGGCCACATGGCAGGTGGTGTTAAGCAGTTGGGCTTCGGCCACGGAGCGGGGCGCCTGGCCGTTGAACAGACCCTGGCGGCAATTGCCATTGCCCTGGTACGCCGGGCCGCTGCTGCCGACGATGTAGCGAAAGCTGACAACCCCATCGCCGGCGGGCAGCACCGAAGCGAAATCAAGACGATTGGTGGTATCAGGCACCACGATCACCGTGGATTGGTTCTGAGCGGCGCTATTGACCAGTCCGGTGATCACTGCCCCTGTGGCCAGGCCCATCACCCCCCAACCCACGGCACTGGGGCCCCACCAGGACCAATTAGTTGGGCTCCAGTTGTACCAACCGGTACGCCAGGGGCGATAGCCCCAGTAGCCGCCGTTTTGCCAGCCCCGGTTCCAGACGTAGGGACGGCCGTAGCCGTAGACGGGCCGGTAGCCGTAGGGCCGGTGGTAGCCGTAGCCAGGGTGATAACCGCCCCCACGATAACCACTGCGGTGATAATTAAAACCGTGGTAATTGCCCCTAGTGCTGCCCCCTTGCCAGCCACCGGCCTGAGCGTTCGGCAGCGCTAAGCAAGAAGCCAACAGAAGGGCCGCCAGCCTGGGGGCACGGCGAAGACCTGGCTGCACCATGGTTTGGAGATTAAACAAAGCCAGGCTCCGTCCCAACTTCCAATTTGCAGAATCCATGGCGGGCCGGAGGGGTTACAGCTGTATAGTTTGAGCGTAAAGGCATGCCTGGATAGATCCATTTCGGAATGCCGTACTTAGCACCTAACTGCTCATAAACTAGTCCCTTGACTAGACAGACAACTTATCGATTCAGATCTATTTGAGCTAACCGCCAATAGGAAGCGTCACCGGAAAAACCAAAAATTAAAGGGGCCCTTCCAGGCCCCATGGGTCATTTGGGTGACAAGGCTGACCTCACCCCGTCTCCGTTAAGAGTGTCAGGCAGCCACAGGGGCGGCTTGACGGGAGAAACGAACGATGTTGTTCGCTGTTACGTGTTTGCTCTTACCGAGCAGGCTTCAGTCACCCTCCTGTTGCCCCGTCGAAACCATTGCAGCCCCTCTAACCTCATCTGGCAACTGGTGTCGTCAGGGAGTCCCGATCGGCAGGCAGCCGGTGGGGGGAATGGAGCTGAGCGGAATCGAACCGCTGTCCGAAACAGTGGTGTGGATCACCTAGTCGGACCTAAATCCGACTTTCTCAGTATGGCACTGCCATCCCCCGCAAGAGCAGCCAACGCCGGTGGGCATGGCCGAACCATGCTGTGCACCGCAGCGGCCCGGCCCGTCAGCCAGCACCAACGTTTAGAAACGGGGCCCCCCAGCCCGCGCTGCGGCCCCTGCCGATGCAATCAGACCTGGATGTCATCGCCGTGGTGCCGCCTGGCCTGGAGGAGCCCGCCGCCGCCGAACTGCTGGCCCTTGGCGCCGAGGCGGTGCGGCCCCTGCGCCGGGCCGTGGCCTGCCGCACCGACCTTGCCGGCTTTTATCGGCTGCATTTGCGTGCCCGCCTGCCCTTTCGCTTCCTGCGGCAGCTCGCCCGCTTCCCCTGCCAAGGCCGCAACGATCTGTACCGCGGCATTCAGGCAGCCGCCGACTGGGAATTCTGGCTGCCGCCAGAGCACAGTTTCAAGGTGGAGGCCAGCGGCAGCCTGAGCGAGCTCAACCACAGCCATTACACAGCGCTGCAGGTGAAAAACGCCCTGGTGGATTGGCAGCGACAGCGCTGGGGGGCCCGCTCGATGGTGAACCTGGAGGATCCCGACCTCAGCCTGCATCTGCACCTCAGTCCTCCAGGCCGGGGCCGCGGGGTGGGCGGCACCGCGATCCTGAGCCTGGAGGGCGACGGCGGCAGCTTGCACCGCCGCGGCTATCGGGCCGCCATGGGGTTGGCGCCGCTGAAGGAAAACCTGGCGGCGGGCCTGATTGCCCTTACCGGCTGGGATGGCTCGGTACCCCTGGTCGACCCCCTTTGCGGCTCCGGCACCCTGCTCCTGGAGGCCGCCGCCGCCACCCTTGGCCTTGCCCCAGGACTGCTGTTCGACCGTGGCGGCAACCCCCGGCCCCGGCGCTACGGCTTTGAACGCTGGCCCGATTTCGATGCCGGTCTCTGGCGCCAAGAAGTAGATGCCGCCCTTGCCACGGTGAAGCCCGACCTGGCCGCTGGCCGCCCCCTGGCCCCAGTGGTGGGCAGGGAGCGGGATCCTGACGTTCTGGAGCAGGCCCGCGCCAACGCCACGGCCGCTGGCCTGGCGGATCTGGTCCAGTTCCAGCAGGGAGATTTTCGTGATTTCGTGCCGCCCCCTGGCCAGGGGCTGGTGGTCTGCAACCCGCCCTACGGCGCCCGGCTCGGGGCCGACCAAGACCTGGAAGACCTCTACGCAGACCTGGGTCGGCTATTGAAGGAACGCTGTGGCGGCTGGACCCTATGGCTTTTGAGCGGCAACCCCGCCCTCAGCAGCTCCCTGCGCCTCAAGGCCAGTCGCCGGGTAGCCGTCAGCAATGGGGGGCTGGATTGCCGCTGGCTGCGCTACGACCTGCGTTGAACCAGACTTCAAATCGGCTATGGCGCCAGCAACTTCAGCCTTTGACCCATGGTTGAATGACGTCGATTGGGCGGGTTTCGTTTTTTATCGCCAGCCCCCTGGGTCCCCAGTGGGCCCATCTTTGTTGCCAGTGCGCTGAACACAATCCCCATGGAACCTGACGCTTCTCTTTCCAGTCCGCCTCTTGTTCCAGTCATCCTTTGCGGAGGTACAGGCACCCGACTCTGGCCCCTATCCCGCGCCAGCTACCCAAAGCAGTACTGGGCTCTTGCCGGCAACGACGACAAAACCCTGTTGCAACAGACCCAGCAGCGGCTGGAAGGGCTTCCCGGCCTGGCTCCACCCCTGCTTATCTGTAACGAAGACCACCGTTTCATCGTGGCCGAGCAATTGCGGCAGATCGGCGTTGAACCTGCTGCCATTCTGCTTGAACCGATGGGCCGCAATACCGCACCTGCGGTGGCTGTAGCCGCCTTGAAAGCCACCTCCTGCGGCCAGGACCCCCTGCTGCTGGTACTGGCCGCCGACCACGTGATTCGTCGTCCCGAATGCTTTCGGGCCGTGGTTGAGGCGGCCTTGCCGGCAGCCACGGCGGGCCGATTGGTCACCTTCGGCATCGTGCCAACCGCCGCCGAAACCGGGTATGGCTATATCGAGGCGGCTGAATCCATGGGCCAGAGCCCAGGGGGCCAAGCGATACCGGTCCCCATCGCCCGCTTTGTAGAGAAACCTGACAGTGCTACAGCCGCTGCCTTTGTGGCCTCCGGGCGTTTCACCTGGAATAGCGGCATGTTCCTGTTTCGCGCCAGCGCCATCCTCTCCGAACTGGAGCGGCTGGCTCCTGAGGTGGTGAGTGCCTGCCGCTCCGCTCTTGAACAGGACAGCGCCGATCTGGAATTCCTGCGGCTGGAGCCGGAGGCCTTCGCGGGCTGTCCCAATGTTTCGTTGGATGTGGCAGTCATGGAAAAGACTTCCCTGGGCGCCGTGCTTCCCCTCGATGCCCAGTGGAGTGATGTGGGCAGCTGGAGCGCCCTTTGGGAAACCTCCGACCATGACAGCAACGGCAACGTGCTGCGCGGCAGGGTCATCGGCGAAGGGGTCCGTAATTGCTATCTGCGCAGCGAACACCGACTGGTGGTGGGTCTGGGGGTGGAAGACCTAGTGGTGGTTGAAACGGACGATGTGGTGCTGGTCGCCCACCGGGACAGGGCCCAGGAGATCAAAGCGATCGTCGGCCAACTGGAGAAAAGCGGTGCCCCTGAGAGCAAGGCCCATCGCCGCATCTACCGCCCCTGGGGCCATTACGACGGCATCGTCGAAGGAGACCGCTGGCAGGTCAAGAAGATCCAGGTGAAACCAGGGGCTGCCCTCTCCTTGCAGATGCACCACCATCGCGCCGAACATTGGGTGGTTGTGCGAGGTACCGCCCTGGTCGAGAAGGACGGGGTTGAAGAGATGGTGGGAGAGAACCAGAGCACCTACATTCCCCTTGGTGCCCGCCACCGTCTGATCAACCCAGGCAAGATTCCGGTCGAGATGATCGAGGTCCAAAGTGGCGCATATCTTGGCGAAGACGACATTGTGCGTTTCGAAGATCGCTATGGCCGTAGCAATACCAAG
>JBIIRU010000162.1:0-6049 GCA_044341355.1 Cyanobium sp.
GATTTTGATCACGGCCAGATACTCATCCCTGGTGCCGTATTTGGTCCTGATGCTGCCCTTTTGATCAAACTCACCAAGATCAAACAGGTCGTAGCAGCCGTAGCCGACGTCGTAGCCACCGGCATTGCCCTTGGAGGCTGGCGGCAGCCATAGGGCCGTAATGCCTGCGGCCGCCAACTCTGGCGCAGCCTCGATTAATCGCCGCCAGTGATTGCCATCGCCATCGCTATACCAATGAAACCATTGCATCATCGTGCCATTGAACTCATCTATTGCCTTAGGCGGGATGAGAGCTTTGGGTTTGATAAGTGCTTCAGGCAGGATAAGTGCCTCAGAAATGATTAGCGCTTCGAGCTGGATGAGGCTTTCTGAGTGATTGGCGAGACACTTTTGGGCCAGTTTATGGGCCGCTTTGGGAGTCAGCTTTGCTACCTCGACGACTTGGCGCCGTCATAGATTTGATTCTATCCATAAATTCTTGGCCGGACCGGATCGGGTTTCCGCTTGGCGGCGGGCCCTCTGGCTCTTGTCTTTTTAGGAACATTCTTGCGTGTTTGGACCCCGCCAACAAACATCAACATTGGGGGCCTTCAGGTGGCATCTTTTGCCGCATCAAAGGCCCCCAGGGCCTGGCGGCCGTTCCAGGGGGTGATGCGGGTCATCAACAGGAAGGCCGGCAGGGAGGCCAGCACGCTGATCAGAAAAAAGTTGGTCCAGCCGGTGCGTTCGGCCAGGACCCCCGCCGGCGAGGAGAGCAGGGAACGGCTGAGGGCATAGACCCCCGAAAGCAGGGCGTACTGGGTGGCGGAGAAGCGCGGATTGCAGAGGCTCATCAGCAGGGCGACGAAAACGGCGCCCACCATGCCGCCGCCGATGTTTTCGAGGCCGGCGGCCAACAGCAGGGCGGGGACGCCACCGCGGAAATGGGCCAGCAGGCCATAGGCCAAATTTCCGGCCGCGCCCACCAGGGCAAACAGCCACAACGAGCGGTTCATGCCGAGCCGCGGCAATAGGGCCCCACCCAAAATGGTGCCCACAATGGTGGCGCCGATGCCCCAGGCCCCCTGGATCAGGCCGATGGTGGCAGCGCTGAAACCGGTGATTGTCAAAAATGGAATCGCCATGGCATTGAGCAAGCCATCCGGCCAGCGGTAGAGCAGCACCAACAGCAGCACCAGCAGCGCCCGCCCGCCGCCGGTGCGATGCAAAAACTCCCGGATCGGGCCCGCCATCGCCTGGCGCAAGCTGGTCAGGGGCTGGCTGAGGGGGGAGAGTTTGGGGGCCGTCAGCGTGAAGGGAATCGTGGCGGCCATCAGCACGGCCGTGGCGGCAAAGGCGGCGGGCCAGCCAAGCCAGCCCGCCAACAGAAAGCCCCCCGAGCTAATCACCAGGCCGGCGCTGCGATAGCCGAGGTTGTGGGTCGCCGCCCCGGGTCCCCGCTCCGCCTCCGGCAGCAGATCGGTGCGGTAGGCGTCAATGACAATGTCTTGGCTGGCACTGGCCATGGCCAACACCAGGGCCGCCGCACCGATGGCCGTCAGGCTGGCCGCATTGGTGCTGGGCTGCAGCAGGGCCATGGCGCCAATCACGGCCACCAGGATGAGCTGAAACACCAGAATCCAGCCGCGGCGCCGGTCCGGCCAGGGCAGGGCCCAGCGGTCCAGGGCCGGCGCCCAAAACATTTTGAGGGTGTAGGGCAGTTCGGCCAGGGGTAGCAGGCCGATCAGGGGCAGGGGAATGGCGTTGGCGGCCAGCCAACCCTGCAACAACTTGCTGCCCACCATGTAAGGCGTGCCGCTGGCCACCCCTTCGGCCGCCACGGCCACCAGGCGGCGCCAGGGGGGGACGGGGGGGGCGACGGGTAGCTGGGGGGGGCCGCCGGCAGGGGACTTGGGGGGGCTGGAGACGGCCATCGGCACGGGGGTGACGGCAGCGAACCTAGGTGGCCTGCGGTTTGACTCCTTGGACCAGGCTCACCAGGCCCACACCAACTAAATAGAGGGCCGTGATGGCGCCGCTGAGCAGCAGCATCGTGATCGGATCGGTGGAGGGGGTGAGCACAGCGCCGGCCAGGGCACTGGCCAGCACCACCCAGCGCCAGGCCGCCAGCATCACCTTGGCGTTGATCAGCCCCAGGGCGCCTAGTAACAGCTGCAGCACCGGCAATTGGAAGGCAAGGGCGGTGGCCAGCAGCAGCAGCAGCACGAAATCCAAGTAGCGCTCGATCGACCAGAGCGGCTCGACCACATCAGCCCCGTAGCTGACCAAAAAGCGCAGGGCCGCTGGCACCAGGGCCCACCAGGCGAAGGCCAGACCCGCAGCGAACAGCACGCTGGAACCCGCAACCGCCGGAGCCACCAGGCGCCGCTCGCGCCGGGTCAGGCCGGGCAAAACAAAGGCCAATCCCTCAAATAGCACGTAGGGCAGGGCCAGGGTCAGGCCCGCATAACCGGCGACTTTCAAGGAAACGAACAGGAACTCCCCCGGCGCCAGTTGCAGAAAACGGATGCCGGCGGCAGGCACCTCCAGCAGCTTCACCAGCGGTTTGACGAACACCAGGCACAGGCCCGCCGCCGCCACCACCGCCAGCAGGCTGCGCAGCACGCGGCGCCGCAGTTCCTCCAGGTGGTCCACCAGGCTCATTTCCACCTCGCCGGGAAACTCGTCGGCGTTGGCGTTGGCGTTGACCGGCGGGGGAGGCTGCGGGGAGACCGCCGCTAGGGCAGCAGTGGTTGGCTCCAGCGGCACGATGGTGGCTGGGCTGGTGGCCGGGCTGGTGGCCGGACTGGTGGTTGGGTCGGTGCTCTCGCTCATGGTGCCCTGCGCCTCGGCGAGGCTAGGGCTCTTGCAGCAGGCTGAGGGCCCTGGGGGGTTCGCCCCACAACAGCTCGCCGCCCCGGTGGCGCACTGTGCCAGCGGCGGCGCCCGGCAGCCGCTGCAGATCTTCGGTGGGCACCATCACCACCGGGACCCGGGCATTGCCCCGGCCGCGGCTGAAGTGGGCGGCCAGGTCCGCGGCCGCCCGCAGGTCGGCCTCGCTTGCGGGGCCCTCAGATGCCTTCAGCACCACATGGCTGCCGGGAATTTCCTGGGCGTGGAACCAGAGGTCGCCGCGGCGTGCCTGCCGCAGGCTGATCCACTCGTTCTGGCGATGGTTGCGGCCCACCTGCAGCCGCAAGCCTGAGGCTGTGCGTACTTCGAGGGGTACCGGTTGGCCCTTGGCTTGGGTGGCGGCGGCCTGGCGCCGCTGGGAGCGGGAGGCCAGGGCTGGCTTGCGGCCCGCCAGCTGCTCCAGCTCGTCGGCCAGGTCGGCCAGTTGCTCGCTGGTCTCCGCCTGGTCGAGAAAGGTGAGGCTGGCTTCGATCCAGGCCAGTCGCTGTTGGTGCAGCTCCAGCCGCGGCTTGATCGCCGCCGCTGAGCGGCGCCGTTTGCGGGCCAGGCGATAGAGCGCCTGGGCCTCCTCGATCGTCTCCCGGCTCGGGGACGGTTGGCAGAGCAGGGCATCGGCGCGCTGTTGCAGGCTTTCGCCTTCCGGGACCGCCGCCAATAGCTGTTGTTGTTGATCGAGATTGGAGCGCTCGCGCTCGGCCAGGGAGCGCAGGCTCTGGGTCAGGCCATGGCGCTGTTGTTCAAAACGGCCTTGCTCCAGCCGGGGGCCGTAGTAATTGGCGAGGGCCAGGTTGAGGGCCAGCGGGCTGGCGCCATCTGGGCTATTGCTGCTGTCCCAGCAGCAATAGCCGCCGTCGTCGCTGAGGCGCAGGCCGTGGCGCTGCGGTTGCTGCACCGCCTGCAGCCAGCGCTGCCAGCTGCTGTAGAGGGCATCCCACTGGCTGGCGGCCAGCTTGGCGACGGGGGTGTCGATCAGGTCGCCACTTAGCTGGCGCGCCAGGGCCGGACTTATGCCCTGGTAGGTCGTCAGCAGGGCCCGTCCCAGGGGCATGGGCACCAAGGCGAGGCGTTGGCGCCAGCGCTCCTGGCTTTCTTCCAGCCGGGGCTGGTCGCCGCCAAGGGGCGGCGGCGGCACCCAGCGGTCCCCGCAGCCGATGGGCCGTTGCCGCGATTGGCTGGGGCGCACCTGATGGGCGGTGGCGATCACCCGGAAATCGCTATCCAGCAGAAAGAGATTGCTGTGACGACCCATCAGTTCGAGCACCAGACGCCGTTCGGGCGGGTCCCCGGGGCGGCGGGCGAAGACCAGCTCGACGACGCGCTCCCAGCCCTGCTGCTCGATGGCAACCAATGCCAGGCCCTTGAGACCATGCTGCAACTGCCGCGCCAGGGTGCTGCCATCGCCTTGGCGGGGCGGTGCCCCGATCGCCAGCAGCCGCGGCGCCTCCGCCAACCAGCCGGTCTCCAGCCATTGCACCCCATCGAGATGGCGCAGGGCCAGTTGCAGGGTATGGGGGTCACTCTGCTGGGCTTTCTCGAAGCGGCTGGGCAGCAGCACCTGGCGCAGCTCGGCCAGGACCGCCCGCAGGGTGGTGGCATCCATCGCTTGGAGGCGCAGGGGCGGCCGCGTCCGGGGTGGACCTGGAGCGCTAGAGCGGTGTTGTTGCTGGCCAGGCTGCGCCTGCACTTGGGGTTCTTTGCGGCTGCGCCCCTACTCTGCGATCCGGTGCCCACCCCTGCGATGACCACCCAGCCGTCCCGCGAGCGCGTCGCGGTGATCACAGGACCCAGTGGGGTTGGCAAGGGCACTCTGGTGCGGCGCTTGCTGGAGCGCCATAGCGAGATCTGGCTTTCGGTTTCGGCCACGACCCGATCACCCCGGCAGGGGGAACAGGACGGCCGGGATTATTTCTTTCTCAGCCGCCCGGACTTCGAGCAGCGCATCGCCGACGGCGACTTTCTGGAGTGGGCTGAATTCGCCGGCAACCTCTATGGCACGCCGCGGCAATCGGTGCAACGCCACCTGGAGCAGGGGCCGGTGCTGCTGGAAATTGAGCTAGAGGGGGCCCGGCAGGTGCGGCAAAGCTTTCCGGCCGCCCTGCAGATTTTTTTGGCACCGCCCAGCTTTGCGGAGCTGGAGCGGCGGATTCGCTGCCGGGGCACTGACAGCGAAACGGCGATCGCTCGCCGCCTGGAAAGGGCCCGCGAGGAACTGGCGGCGGCGGCGGAATTTGATGCGGTGCTGGTAAATGGCGATTTAGAGGAGGCCCTGTTGCAACTGGAGCGTCTGCTGGGCCTGGCTTGAGCCGCTGGGACCGTTTTCGCCTGGCGCCAGAAACATGAAGCCAGCAACCTGAAGCCAGCAACCTGAGGTCAGGCGGGCAACCTGATGCCAAGAATTTGCATTAAAAAAGCGGCCCACTTAGACCGCTTTCACTCAATTTGGGGCTAAAAGATCTATCCAGGGTAGAATAGTAGATCGGGGAAGAGATGGTTGAATTCGATCATTATAACTGCGGTGATGCCAAACCAGATGGCGGCAAAGACTGGGGCGGTGGTGAGGAATTTTTTCATGGCTGCCGAAGCAAAATTAGGTAAGGGGGTTGGACTGATTCAGTTGGGTAAATCAGCGGGGCGAAACAGTCACTTTGCTGTCGTTCTCCAGCAATTGGCCGCTGGTGAATTCCTTCAGGGCCGCCAGGGGCCAGGTGGCTGCGGCGATGGTGGATTTCAGGGCCAGGGGCACGTCAATTTGAATCTCGTTCATGGTGGCGTCCTTGCGATTGCGCACGGCCTGGAGATAGCCCCGGCCGGCCCAGCCGATGGTGCCGGCGATGTAAAGGAAGGCAATGCCAGGAAGCATGAACTCACCGGCATGGCTCCAGCGGCCATCAACAACCAGATGGGGCAGGCCATCGGCGCCACAGAGGGCCTTGCTGTACATCTGGAAGCGGGCCCTGGCCTGCTCGGTCTTGGCCGTGCCGGCCCGTTGCTGGAAGCGGGCATTCTCGGCGCAGGGAACTAGCCCGCCGATGTCGGCATGGGCCACCGGGGCAAAGCCAAGCAGGAGGAACGCGGAGAGGAGAACGGCGAAAAGACGGCGCATGGGGGGCGGCGTGAGGGGGGCCGGGATAACGGAAGCAACGATCTGCCTGGGGGG
>JBIIRU010000163.1:0-6047 GCA_044341355.1 Cyanobium sp.
CGATGCCCTGCAGGCACTGGCCACTGCCAACCGCCTCGGCCTGCGCCGCCACCCCAGCCGCTCCCTCTGGCCCCGGGCCTGGGAGCTGCGCACCAACCTCTCCGCCACGACGCCCTGACTGTGGCCCTGGCCGAGCAGCTCGATGTCCCGTTACTCACCGCTGATGCACGCCTGGCCAGGGCACCGGGGCTGCGGTGTGTCGTGGAGCTCGCAGAAACCTGACCCCAACCAGGCGGGATAGACTCCTTGTATATCCATGTGAAACGGCGATGGTTGCGATCACCAAGCTCTTCCTCAGCAACCGCAGCCAGGCGGTGCGCATCCCCGCCGACCTGCGCCTGCCCGACTCCGTCAAGGAGGTGGAGGTGCGCGCCTGCGGCCAGGAGCGGATCATCGCCCCTCTCGGGCGCAGCTGGGACAGCTTCTTTCTCGATGGCCCCCTGGCCAGCGACGATTTCCTTGCAGAGCGTGCCTCCCAGGAGCAAGCCGATCGCGATGCCTTCTGAGCCAGGCCATGCTCCGTTATCTCCTGGACACCAACATCTGTATCTACGTGATCAAGCAGCGCCCGCGGCCGCTGTTGGATACCTTCAATCGCCGTGCGGGTCAGATGGCTATGTCGGCCATCACCCTCTCCGAGTTGCTGCACGGTGTGGAGAAGAGTGCTGCACCTGAGCGGAACCTGGCTGTAGTCGAAAACTTCTGTAGTCGCCTCGATGTGCTGCCCTATGGCCCAAAGGCTTCCCTGCACGATGGCCAGATCCGCGCTGGCCTGGAGCGCCAGGGCCTGCCGATCGGCATCAACGACCTGCACATTGCCGCCCATGCCCGTAGTGAAGGCCTGACTCTGGTCAGCAACAATCTCCGTGAGTTCCAGCGGGTTGACGGCCTCCTACTGGAGAACTGGGTTTGAGCTACAACGCATCTCTCTTCTCAATGCCCCCTTTCTGCTATGCAGTGGCTGCATAATTTCCAGCCCTGGAGCTGTTCATGCGCTTAGGCTGCTCCGGTAGCCCACTGTTGGCGCAGCTCCTCTGCCGATGAGCCTCCACCACGAGATTGCCTTCGAGCGCGAGATCTGCGAGCACCTCGGCGCCAACGGCTGGCTCTACGAGGAAGGCAGCGCTGCCGCCTATAGCCGCGAGCTCGCCCTCTACGCGCCGGACCTGATCGGCTGGGTGCAGGAGGCCCAGCCGGAAGCGTGGGAGGTGCTGCAGAAGAACCATGGCGCCAAGGCGGAAGCCACCCTGCTGCAGCGCGTGCGCCAGCAGCTCGATCAGGTGGGCACCCTCGATCTGCTGCGCCACGGGGTGGAGGTGCTGGGCCTGCCCAAGGCCCTCAAGCTCGCGGAGTTCAAGCCCGCCTTTGGGCTCAATCCACAGGTCCTTCCTCGCTATAACGCCAACCGCCTGCGGGTGGTGCGCCAGGTGCGCGACTCCACCCGCAATGAAAACTGCCTCGATCTGGTGCTGTTTCTCAACTGCATCCCGGTCGCCACCGCCGAGCTCAAGACCGATAACACCCAGAACATCGCTGACGCTGTGTGGCAATACAAGACCGACCGGCTGCCCAAGGCCGCCGGCCAGGCCCCCGAACCGCTGCTCTCCTTCCCCAGCGGCGCCCTGGTGCACTTCGCCGTCAGCAACCGTGAGGTGCAGATGACCACACGCCTGGAGGGCCCTCGCACCCAGTTCCTGCCCTTCAACCAGGGCAGTGACCCCGGCGGCCCCGACTGCGGGGCCGGTAACCCTGTGATGGCCGGCCATCGCACTGCCTACCTCTGGGAGGAGGTGTGGGAGCGCCACAGCTGGCTGGAGATCCTCGGCCGCTATTGCATCGCCGAGCGCGATAAGAAAAAGAAGATCCGCCGTCTGGTCTTTCCGCGCTACCACCAGCTGGCTGTCACCCGATTGCTGCTCCAGGCGGTGCTGGAAGAGTGCCCCGGCTGGCGTTACCTGATCCAGCATTCCGCCGGCTCCGGGAAAACCGCCACGATCGGCTGGAGCTCCCACCTGCTCGCTGATCTCCACGACGAAGCCCACCGCAAGGTCTTCGCCACGGTGCTGGTGGTGAGCGACCGCAGCGTGATCGATTCCCAGCTGCAGGCAACCCTCGAGAACTTCGAGCGGCGCAAAGGGGTGGTGGCCTCGATCACCACCGAGAAGGGGATCAAGAGCGAGCAGCTGGCCGCTGCCCTTTCCGGCGACAAGAAGATCGTGGTCTGCACCATCCAAACCTTCCCGGCCCTGATCAAAAAAATGCTGGAGCTCAGTGCCACCAGCGGCAAGCGCTTCGCGGTGATCGCCGATGAGGCCCACAGCTCCCAGACCGGCGATGCCGCCCTCAAGCTGCGCAAGGTGCTCTCCGCCGCCGAACTTGCCGAACTCGCCGATGGGGGTTAGGTGACGAGGGACACCACCTACGTGGTGGATTTCGTGAATGAACCAGACGACATCCTCGCGGCCTTCAAGACTTACTACGCCACGGCCGAGCTGGCCGTGGCCACCGATCCCAACCTGATCCTTAATCTCAAGACCAAGCTTGATGCCCAGGGTCACTACGACGAGTTCGAGATCGATCGGGTGGTGAAAGTTCTTCTTGACGACAGCCGCAGCGACAAGGTGCGGCAAAGCCAGCTGATGGCAGCGATCGAGCCGGTCGCCCAGCGACTGATGACCCTCTACAAAGAAGCCAGGCTGGCCTATCGCCAGGCAGAAGACATCAACGACGGCGATACTTTCAAGCGGGCCAAGGATGAACTGGCTGCTTTGACGCTGTTCCGCAGCGACATCGGCACCTATGGGCGCTTCTATACGTTTCTTTCGCAGATCTTTGATTACGCCAACACCGGCCTGGAGATGCGGGCGATGTTCTACAAGGCTCTGCTGCCCCTGCTGGAGTTCGAGCGCGAAATCAATACGGTGGATCTCTCCAAGGTGGTGCTCACCCATCACCATCTCCGCGATCTCGGCACCAGGAAGCTCGATCTCACGCAGGGCGACAGCCCTGCTATCCCAGGCATGGACCCTGGCGGTGGCGGGGTTCAAGACAAGAACAAAGTGGAGCTGGCAGAGATCATTGCCAAGCTCAATGAGCTGTTCATCGGCGAACTTGGCGATAATGACAAGCTTCCTTATGTCTGCTCTGTGATTCGCGGCAAGCTGTTGGAATCCGCCACCCTGAGTCAGCAGGCGGCCGCCAACAGCAAGAAACAGTTTTCCAATTCGCCGGATCTCAACAAGGCGCTGCTAGATGCGATCATCGGCGCTCTCGATGCTCATCAGCTGATGAGCACCCAGGCACTCAACTCAGAGGCGGTACGTGAGGGAATGATCGACATCCTCCTGAATCACACCAACCTTTACGAGGACCTGCGTGATCAGCACAGGCACGCCATGTAGCGGTGCAGATGATGACCGAACCTGGTTGAGGGGCTGGTGCTGGTGGACCTACTAGCGGCTGTGACGACTGCCAATTTCCTGGTCTTGCAGGGCAGCGCGGAAGGCCGCCGAGCTGAGGATCGGCGAGTTGTGGTCGAGGTCGGGCACCAGAACCAGCTCTGCCACGCCGGGCTGGAAGGCACGGTGCAAGGCGATGGCGTGGCGGGTGGGCACCACCCGATCGACGGCTGCCGCCACGATCGTGGTGGGGGCGCGCACCAGGGGCGCCTCGGCGGCCGCATCCCAGCGATCGAGCAGCAGCAGATCGACCGGCAGCCACGGCATGGTGCCGCGGGCCACCGCCAGCAGGCTGTCGAACGGCACCAGCAGCACCAGCCGCTGCACCGGCTGCGTGGCCGCCAGATGCACCGCCGGTCCTGTGCCAAGGCTGCGGCCCACCACCGTCACCGCGCTATGGCGCTCGGCCACGTGGGCATACAGGGCTTGGGCGTCGGCGCGCAGGGCCGCTTCGCTCGGACTGCCCTCGCTGCCACCGAAGCCGCGGTAGTGGAGCAGATAGAGGGCGGTGTCCGGCAGCAGGGCGGCCAGCTCGACGCGGGTGAGGGACACGTCCTCGGCATTGCCGCCGAAGTAGATCAGCGCCCGGGGACCGGGGTGGGGCCGATGGGCCACCAGCACCCGCTTTCCCTCCACCTGCAGCTCCAGCCGGCCGGATGCATCGGCGGCGGGTTGGGGGAAATAGATGAACGAGCGCTGTTTCAAGAACACCAGCAGGGCGACAACGGCGTATCCCAGCGCCAGCATTCCGATCCAGCCCAGCAACCTACCCCCAGTCATCGGTGCATTGCCCAGTGCCCTTCAGCAACTCAGGATGGACGGCGCCAGGCGGAGATCGACGCTCAGCTTCATGGTCAGACATCCCGAACGGCCGCCGGGATGCGCACGTCGCGAAGCCCTCTGCTCCCATAATGGGAGAAAAGGGCCTCGCGACGTGCGCATCATCGCCAAGCTGACCTTGGTGGATTTCTGGGATTCTGGCCATGGCGATGCTGAACAACCCCTCAAGGCCTGGCATGCCCTTGCCAAGGCGGCCAACTGGAGCCAACCCAATGAGATCAAAGCCAAGTTCTCAACCGCCAGTTTTCTCGCCAACAATCGAGTGGTGTTTAACATCAGCAGCAACAAGTATCGACTTGTTGTTAAAGTTGTTTATGAACTCAAGACAATCTATATCCGATTTATCGACAGCCATGCTGATTACGACAGGATCGATGCCTCAACGATATGAGAACCACAATGCAACCCATTAAACCCATCCGCAATCAGTTCGATTACGATCTGGCTCTTCAGGAAATTGATCGCTGTCTAGATGCAGCTGAAGGAAGTCCCGAACAGGACAGACTGGAGGTGCTTTCGATCCTGGTAGACGACTATGAAGCCAAGCACCATTCCATCGATCTTCCCGACCCGATTGCGGCCATTGAGTTTGTTTTGGAGCAAAGGGGGCTCTCGCGAAAAGACCTTGAAGATGTCATCGGTAGCAGCGGACGCATTTCTGAGGTGATGAATAAGCAGCGCCCGCTGACATTGGCCATGATTCGTAAGTTGGTCTCGAAGTTTGAACTTCCTGCTGAAGTTTTGATTGGCAGCCCAGACGATTCCATGGCCTACCGCAACACCTCCCGTGTCCCATCATGAAGTCGGTCCTTTGTTGTTAGTCGAATGAAACGATCGAAGGCCCGAATGGCTTCCTAAGCAAGGGGAGCCGCGCCGCAATCAGCCGCCCAGGGCATCGAGGTAGTTGGCAACGCGGTTGAGCCCTCTGGATGGCCCGACCGCAGGCCTCGGCCACCAACTGCGCATCGGTCTTGCGAATACGCAATCGCCGAGTCATCCTGGAGGGTGATGCCGCCCTGCAGAGCCACCATGGGCGCGGCGATGCCCGCAGGCAGCAAAACAGCCCTCAGGCTCGGGCTCGGCCGCTGGTGAGCAGCAGCGCCAGTCCGGAGGCGATCACCACCAGGGTGAGCATGCCGAGCAGCACTGAGTAGTAGGGCTGCAGGTTGATGGGGCCGAACTTGCCGGTGTGGAGCTTGAGCAGCCAAAAGGCATCGATGCCGCGCTCCAGCAGCAGGCTGTAGAGGGAGCCACTAGCCGCAGTTAGCAGCAGCGGCGCGGCGGCCAGGGGAACCACGACGCGATGGGCGCGGCGGAACCGGGCGCTGAGGGTTCGCGGCATCGTTTTCATTTTTGCCTCCTCACTCTTGCCTCAGTTCTTTGTGCAGCATCGCCTCACCGCTGCAGGGCATCCACAGCCCCTTGTTTTGATGGGTGCCCTTGCAGCCCAGCTCCTTGGCACGCTGCTCCGCTTCGGCCTGGGTCTTGTAGAGACCCTTGGCGTGGGCGAGAACCTGGTTGGGCAACTGCAGCACGCAGAGCAGCGTCACCGCAGCCACCGCCAGGCGTTGATCAGAACGAAAACAGAGCATCGAATTGGTGGTACTCGGGTTTGGTGAGTCCGTCATGCCTGAGCATGCGGCGCAGCTCAATGATTTCGCGCCGTTGGGCCACGATGATCGCGCGCGCCAGCCTCCTGATCGTGGGGTTGTTGCTCTTCCTGAGGGCTTCGTGGGCCATCACCAGCGC
>JBIIRU010000164.1:0-5990 GCA_044341355.1 Cyanobium sp.
GTGAGGGGATAGAGATAGCGATCAAAGCGGGCCGAGGTTGTTGAGCCTGTCTTCTCATCGACATTGACGATGCGACCGTTGCTGAATTCCCACATGGCCTGAGCCTCATTCCAATGACCCTTCTCGGCCATCAACATCTGCCGTTGTCCCATCCTTGAGAAGTCAAGTAAAGTGACATCCTGCATCGATCCGCTACGAAACTTACGGGCATAGAAAAGTTGAGTGAGCTGCCGGATCGAATCTCCATTTTCTTCTTGTTTAACCCGACCGAAACGTGAATAAAGAATATTATCGCCGCTTTGATTCGTAACGGCCTTACCCAGAGCCCGCTCCAGAGTTTGGGTGGCGACGAGATTGGTCCGGGGCACGATCAGATCATTGAAAAGAAAAGTGAGCAGGCTCATCGCCAGGGCCAAGGCCAAGGCAGGCACCACCATGCGGGTGGTACCCACACCCACACTGCGCAAGGCGGTGAGCTCACTGCTACCCGAAAGTCGGCTGTAGGCCAGCAGGGTGGCCATCAAGGTGGCCATGGGAAAAGCCAGGACCAGAAATCCAGGCAAACGCAACATCAACACCTGCACAGCCACCTGCGGAGGCAGACCGGATTCGGCCACCCGTCGCACCAGCTCAAAAACCACACCCACCGAGAGGGAAACAGCTGTGAAAGCCGCGATGCCAAAAAGCAAGGGTCCCACCAGCTCTTGCAACAACCAGCGGTCCATCAAGGGCAGATGCCGCCAACCACCAAGGCTTGGCCAGCTCCCCAGCAGGGATCGAAGCGTAGCTGGCAATTTCAAAGGGCCCGGAGTAGCCGACTTGGTTCTGATCAAAGCTGGAAGCCCTCACCGAGATAGTGCCGACGCACCAAGGGGTCATGGGCCATGGCCAGGGAACTGCCAGACGCCAGCAGCTGGCCATCGGTAAGGATGTAAGCGCGATCGGTGATCGCCAACGTTTCACGAACGTTGTGATCGGTAATCAGCACCCCCATTCCCCGCCGGCGCAGGCCGGCGATCAACTCCTGGAGATCGGCAACTGCAAGCGGATCAACGCCCGCAAAAGGCTCATCGAGCAACAAGTAACGGGGACCATGCCCGCCAACGGCAAGCGCACGGGCCACCTCACAACGGCGCCGCTCGCCCCCAGAGAGTTGAAATCCCTTGCGGCGTTGAAATGGGACCAAATGGAAGTCTTGAATCAAGCTTTCCAATCGCTCCTGGCGCAGCGATCTAGGCGTCTGACTTTGCTGGAGCGCCAGCTCGAGATTTTCCCGCACGCTGAGATTGCGGAAGACACTGGCTTCCTGGGGTAAGTAACCAAGGCCAAGCCGGGCTCGCTGGGGCATCGCCAGGCGGGTCACCGATACGCCATCAAAACGAACATTGCCCTCATCCGGCCGCAGCAAGCCCGTAATCAGGTTGAAGGTGGTGGTTTTCCCGGCGCCGTTGGGTCCCAGCAGTCCCACAACTTCGCCTGGATTGAGTTCGAGACTGACGCCGCGCACCAAGGGCCTTCCTCCCAGGGTGATCGTGACCCGATCCAAGGCCAGACTCATGGAACCAAGGGGGAGGGCGTAGCCCCCTCGCGCGTTTGCAGACGCAGCTTGCTGAACACCTGGCGACCTGCTGATGGCTCAGCCACAACGCGCTCGCTGTCGAGGAGATAGACAAGCCGTTCGGCGCGGATGCGTTGGCCATCGCGATCGACAACATCGACATCGCCACTGAGGACTAGACGACCTTCCTTGCTGAAATATTGGGCCTGGCGAGAGGTGGCCACCATGCCCTTCTGGGGATAAGTAATTCGAACATTGCCGATAGCAGTGACGATTCCGGTGCGGTTGTCGGCCTGTTGACGATCTGACTCAATGCTCACCATGCCATCGTCGCGAACAACGGCAGGATTAGGAGGGCCGGGCGAGGTAGCTGGGGCCGGGGCGCCAGGCGGTGGCGATGGCAGTTTGGGGTGAGCTGGTAGAGGAGCTGGAGGGGTCGCTCCGCGGGCCATCTGAACCAGTGGGTTTCGAGGAGCGAGCGGAAGCAGCGCTGCTGCAACGATGCCCAAGCAGGCGAAGTGGAGCGGACGAAGCAAGAAACGGGCCATGACAAAGGATGACTGCTGAATCTACCGGGGCCATTCCTGGCAGGGCTCAAGCCGAGGCAGGGATAAAGAATCCAGGGAAGATTGTTGCTGCAGGGCTCCTAGGCGCCGTTGGGATGATTGCTGGAGTTTCTGGATGTCAAGGCCAAGCTCACATGGCTCTGCGGCGGCCAACCGGCCAAGACCTTCACCAAGCAACATTGTGGCGCCCCTTTGATTGCCCCTCTCAAGATGGTGATGGGCCACGGCAATCTGGAGGATGGCTTGCAGTACCGGCCTGAGGCGGCCCTGGCTTTCATGCCAGATCGCCTCAAAATCATCGTGACATCGGTACCATTCGCCCCGATTGAATGCGGCCACGCCGGAATGGAAGCGTTGATCCTGGAGGATCAACGCCTCTTCGGCTGTAAAGGAATTGATGCCGCTCAACGAATCAGCGCTTAGCAGGTTTGCGGGCTGGCAACTTGCGTAGACGAATTGATTCGGGGGTGACTTCCAGCATCTCATCGGAGCCGATGTACTCAAGGGCTCTTTCCAGGGTCATCTGTACTGGGGTCTGCAAGGTGTCCAATTCCTCCGCACCAGCAGAACGAATATTGGTGAGTTGTTTGGCCTTGCAGACATTCAACTCAAGATCCTGGGGTCGGTTGTTCTCGCCAATGATCATTCCCTTGTAAACCTTCGTACCAGGTGTGATGAAAAATTGCCCCCGATCTTCTGCATTTTTCAGCGCATAGAAAGTGGACGTTCCTTCCTCAAAGGCAATCAGAACACCGTTACGACGGGCATCAAATTCACCTTGCATGGGGCGGTAGTCAAAGAAGGAATGGCTCATGATCCCTTCGCCACGGGTAGCACGAACAAAATCACCACGGAAACCGATTAAACCCCGGGCAGGCACAATGAATTCCAATTGGGTCCTGCCGTCACTACTGGTTTCCATGTTCTGCATTTCGCCCTTGCGAATGCCCAGCTTTTCAATGCAGGTACCAACAGCCTCCTCAGGCACGTCCATAACCAAGGTTTCGAATGGTTCATGGGGGGTGCCATCAATGGTGCGGAAGATGACTTGCGGTTGACTGACTTGGAACTCGTAACCCTCGCGCCGCATGGTTTCAATCAGGATGCCGAGGTGCAGTTCACCGCGACCACTTACCGAAAAGCGATCGGGTGAATCGGTGTCCTCAACCCGTAAGGCCACATTGGTGAGAAGTTCCTTCTGCAACCGATCACGCAGTTGGCGACTCGTCACGAACTTGCCTTCCTTGCCTGCGAAGGGAGAGTCATTGACCACAAAGGTCATTTGTAGTGTCGGCTCATCAACCCGAATCAGGGGCAGGGCCTCAGGGTGATCGGGACAGGCAATCGTTTCACCAATGTTGACCTCATCGAACCCTGAGACGGCAACAAGATCACCGGCACGGGCCTCGGCAATCTCAACCCGCTGCAATCCTTCAAAGCCAAGAAGCTTGCTGATGCGTCCACGCTTAATGCTGCCATCATCGCGAATCAAGGCCACGGTTTGACCACCGCTAATGGTGCCGTTGTGTACGCGGCCGATCATTATGCGACCCAGAAAATCGGAATAATCGAGGGTTGTAACCTGCATCTGCAGGGGTTTGGCGGGATCTCCAACCGGCGGCGGAACATGGCGCAAGATGGCATCAAAGAGCGGCTTCATCGTGTCGCTTTCCGTGGCCATATCCGGCTTGGCATAGCCGGCCATGCCACTACCAAAAAGATAGGGAAAATCACATTGATCGTCGTCCGCACCCAACTCCAAGAAAAGGTCGAGTACCTTATCAACAGCCTGTTCTGGATCGACACGGGCGCGATCAATTTTATTGACAAATACAATCGGCCTTAGACCTTGCTCTAAGGCCTTACGCAGGACGAAACGCGTCTGGGGCATCGGTCCTTCATTGGCGTCAACAATCAACAAACAACCATCGACCATGCCAAGAACCCGCTCAACTTCTCCACCAAAGTCGGCGTGGCCGGGGGTATCGACAATATTAATGCGAATACCATTATAATGAACAGAAGTATTCTTTGAAAGAATTGTAATACCTCGCTCCCGTTCCAGATCGTTGGAATCAAGCACACAGGTAGGCACCGCTTCTCCAGCTCGAAAGATGCCGGATTGGCCCAGCAGGGCGTCGACCAGAGTGGTTTTGCCGTGGTCAACGTGGGCAATGATCGCAATATTGCGAATTGGGGCGCCTTTGCTGTCGCCGCTCATGATGTTCTCGGTTGGGAGGGTGGAAAATTCGAAACCAGGGCTGGTGCGGAAGACCGGCGTGCTTATCCGGCGTGCTTATGTGGTTTTCGTCGCGCCAGGGTACTGAAGCGAAAATTGATTCTAGCTTGCGCCCTGCCTGACTCAGGGGATCAGTCGCTGGGCTGGCTCAAACAGCTGCAAGGCCTCTGAGGACCCTTCAAAACGCCAGTGCCAGGGTTCGTAACTCACGCCCTGCTTATTGCCCTTGGGAAAGGAAAGCTTGAAGTGGTAGCGACCTGCCTGCTGGGACAACCATCGGTAGGCCGGCGTATCTTCAAAGTTCTGACTGAGATTGGTCCCTGGTTGACCTCCGTCACCCAGGTCCACCGCGTAGCCGGTGCTGTGTTCGGAATAGCCAGGGGGGGCGCTGACCTTGGCCCGGGTATGGGCATCTTGATTGCGTTCAGCCTTGACGTCGAAAAACAGGCTGCGTTGCAGATCAATCGAGCGAAAAGCACTTAGCACCTGCAGGTCCACGCCGTCGCCAGCGGCGGCCTGCCGCATGGCAATTAGGGCAGCAGCAGCCTCCGGCCTGAGCTGCAGGCCAGGCCCCAGGGCCACGAGAAACCGGGTGGGAGCTTCTCGGTAAGGGAAATGGCCGAGCAACCGCCCATCGGCCGTGGGGTGCTCTCTCATACCCGCCACGGGACCAGGCTCAAGCCATGGCACCATGCCTCTTTTGCGCAGGACGATCAGGCCGGCAAAAGCCAACCCAAGTAAAAATGTGCCGCCAAGAAGTCTCAGCCAAAGCGGTGGGCGACGGGGAACCTGAGCCAGGCTGCGCCGTGCCACGGGAATGTCGTCTCGAAACTTCGCAGGCGACACACCGACAACCTTGGGTGAAGGGATGTTAATTCCTCGGCCCGGACCCAGACCCCTGCTCCGAATCCAGGTCTGGGTCCGGGTCCTACTCCTTTGCCCGCCATCCTCCTAAAAACGATCTCAACAGTCCGCGGGGGACAGCCGCAAAGACCAGGCCTTTGGTGTTACGTTTTCACGAGAACCACTGGCGCTAAAAGGTTTCAAGATGTTGCGAGTCGCAGTTGTGGGCGGCGGCCCGAGTGGATCTTGTGCTGCTGAAGTGCTTGCCAAGGCTGGCATTCAAACCTGGTTGTTCGAGCGAAAGCTCGATAACGCCAAGCCTTGTGGTGGGGCAATTCCGCTATGCATGGTCGAAGAATTTGACCTTCCGGAATCAATTATCGACCGCAAGGTCCGCAACATGAAGATGATTTCACCCTCCAATCGAGAGGTGGATATCCATCTACCGAACAGCAGCGAATATATCGGTATGTGCCGCCGCGAAATTCTGGACGGCTTTCTTCGTGATCGTGCTGCATCCTTGGGGACCAATCTGATCAATGGCCTCGTTCAACGGATTGATACCGGCAAAAACCGCCAAGGCCCTTACACCATTCACTACGCCGACTATGCCGGTGGTGGAGCAACAGGCGAACTAAAAAGTATGGAAGTAGACCTCATCGTTGGTGCCGATGGCGCCAACAGCAGGGTAGCCAAAGCCATGGATGCTGGCGACTACAACGTGGCGATCGCTTTCCAAGAACGCATTCGCCTGCCCAAGGAAGAAATGGCTTACTACGAAGAT